>JAFVSI010000002.1 GCA_017503865.1 Clostridia bacterium
GCTGACGGTTGTACTTTTGCGATGAACGTAAACGATTCTCTTAGGTTTACAAATGAGAACGGTACTTCCTATTATTATACAAGCTGTGCTACTTGCGGTACTGTAGGTTACAAGACCTTTACAAAGTGTGAGGCAACAGGCACTCACTCATACGTTGACAGACCCGCAAAGGCGGCAACCTGTATAGCTCCCGCAATTTCCGCATGTCAGTACTGTACCGAGTGCGGAGACGTTTCGGGTGCTACAACCAGCGGTTCACCTCTCCGTTGGGTAGGAGGTGTTGTCGGTAATGATTATAGTAATTTCTCTTCCTATGGTCAGGGTGTTCACGTTGCCGGTGCTGCTTCGGTAGTTTCAGGCGACCTTAACTGGACATTGGTAGACGATCCCGATACAACTACCGACGAAAAGAAGGCTAATGCAAAGGGTGTAGTATCCCTTGTTCCCGGTATTCAGCCTATAACAGTTACAAACAAGTACATAGCTTCAAGCTATGCGGGCAGTTATCAGTCAACTAAGTCTAACAACGTATACTATAATAATGCTCCCGCAGATTCGCAGGATAGTCTTAGCAAGGTTCCTGATTGCGAGTACTATATAGTTGAAGATGACAACAGCATTTATGTTACCGTAAGACTTCTTGAAAAGAGTTGGGGTGAAGGTGGTTGTATAAAAGACAATCGTTACTGGATTTGGATGGGTATTAACCCCAACGATTATTCACAGGCTGTAAACCTTAATCTTACATTTAATAAAGCTGCTTATACCATAGTCGGATTTAATGATTCGCAAGGACCTGCTATGAAGCAGGCATCTGCTAACGATTGGCTTGTTAACTCGCTCTTTGCTCGTTACGGCATTGGTAGTAATGGTGCCGACGGTTCGCTCAACTCTTATACAAACTACAACTCGGGTACCACTCCTTTCAATAAGTATTTGAGCTTTGAGATCGACAAGGCAAAGATTGCTTACTATTGGGACGAAATTTACGGAACCGATTTCTATGATGATAACGGCACACCTGATGATTCGAGCGACGACAGTTACAATCTTTCCAATGCTGTATTTGTAGGCGTTTCTGCAATTGCAAAGACGTTTACAGACTCTACAGCTGAGTTTAACTATACAGTTGGTGTAACATCACTTTCCAAGGATGATGCGAACGCTTTGGGAACAAAGGACGTATTCCTTCCCGACGTTGTAATTCTCGGTGATGAGAAGGAATTCCCCGGCTGTAGCTTCACAGCACACAATACTGATGCAGAGTATCGTGTTCCCGGAACTCTTAACACATACTATCATAGCTGTTCCGAGTGCGGTACTGCAGGAATAACAACGTTTACTGTTGATTCTTACGGTTCTTACTACACCGTTGAGGACGCAACTCTTACAGACGCAGTAAAAACTGCCGCTACTTGTGAAAGTGACGGAGTCGGAATCAAGAGCTGTACTTGCGGCAAGCTTGATCCTACTGGAACAAAGACATTTACTATCGCAAAGCTCGGTCACGACGGTGAGACAACTTTTGAGTATGCTGATGCAACAGGTCACTGGCTCGTATGCTCGAGATGTAACACAGAGGGTTCTGTTCTTCCCGCAGGTGGAGTAAAGGTTACTCACGAATACGAGCTTGAGACAGTTCTTGAAAACGATGCAAACCTCAAGACAGCAGGAAGCTGCACACTTGCTCCTTCCTACTTTAAGCTCTGCGAGTGCGGTGCTATCGCACCTGATGCAGGCGAGAATGATATAAACGTATTCTTTGACGGTTCTTCAGGTCATACAAACGAAAACAGATACACGTACAGCGACGCAACAGGTCACTGGTACGTATGTGATGACTGTAAGGTAGGCGAGACACGTCCTGAGGGAATACCTTTGGTTGAGCATACACTTGTAGAGGATACAACTCTTGAGGGTGCAGAGGAAAGTGCTCCTACCTGTACCGAAAAGGGTGTGTATTACAAGAGCTGTGAAGAGTGTAAGTATATAACATCTGAAACCTTCAATACCGATATGCTTCCTCATACCTTCGACAAGAAGGATGATACACAGTATAAGGCAACCGATGCTACTTGTACCAAGAACCAGACAAACTACGTAGCTTGTAGCGTTTGTAACGTTTCTGCAAACGAGGTTGAGGACTTTGATACAAACGAGGCATATGCCGACGTAGAGGAGACCTACGAGGTTGAAGGTACAAAGGATGCTCACATCAAGGCTAATCAGCAGACAGTTGCCGCAAAGGCTGCTACCTGTGTAGCAGGCGGTTGGGCAGAGTACAAGTACTGCGATTGCGGATACAATACCTACGAGCAGAATAAGCTCGCTCCTACCCGTTGGGTAAGTGGCACAAGACCTGCCGATGCAGTTGATTATACCGGACTTTACTATCTTGGACAGAACGCATACGTTGCAGGAAGTGCAGCAAAGATATCCGACTCCTTGAAGCCCACGGATCTTGAAGTTGGTCTTAACGGTTCTAAGGGACTTACCTTTAAGGATTCCGATGCAGTTCTCGTTGACGCAACCGGAGAGGGCAAGACAGTACAGTCCTTTGTAACAACCGGCGGTGCGGCATCTCAAATGATGTCATCAAAGCCTAACGTTGTAACTACTTACGACTTTGTTGACCTTCCCGAGGCTGACTACTACGTAGCATATAACAGTGATTATATCTTCCTGACTATCAGAGATCAGGGTGGTACTTACACCAATATCAATAAGGAAGTAATGAATACCCAAAGACTTGGCAGTATCGGTATAAGAATCGGATTTAACCCCGCTAACCCCGCTCAGCATATAAGACTTTCCAATAACGTAGCTACCGATATCACCTTTGACGGCTTCTATAACGGCTCTACAAAGGTAACAACCGGATTTGGAACGATTCTTGAAAAGGGACTTTCCAGAAAATACGTTGTTGCTTCCGAGAACGTTGACTCCGGTGCAAACGGAAACAACGTTGGATACGGTTCAAAGGGAGTATATGCAACCTATCACACAGTGGTTCTTAATAAGACAGAGCTTGCAAAGGCTTATAACGCAGTTTTCGGTACTAATACGTACACAAAGGAAACGTTGCCTAACACAATGTTCGTTTCAATGTACGGTACTCCTACAAACCAGCGTGGCGGTGGATTTGCCTCAACAACTGATGCTGATGCAGATTACATAGCTCTTAACAAGACCGCATACCAGATGGCATACGGCTTGACAGCACTTGAAACACCTATAAACGGTGCGTATACAATTCCCGACCTTATTATTCTCGGTGACGAGAAGGGACTTGGTTGTACCTTTGAGAAGGATATGGACGAGGCATATAAGGTAGTAAACGAGGATGGAACCTATTATTATTACACGAGCTGTAAGAATGAGGGCTGTAACAGCTGTGGTTCCGTAACCTATACTAAGTGTGAGGTTGTTGGTGAGCATACATGGAATGAAACGGCAGTTCCTGCCAAGGCTCCTACCTGTAAGTCTCCCGGTTATACGTCCTACAAGGTTTGTGACGTCTGCGGAGAGTGGAGTGATTCCTATAAGATTCTCCAGCCCACACGTTACTTCAACGAAAAAGTAACAAAGGTTGACCATACAGACCTTGCGGCTTACGGTCAGGAGCTTATTCTGACAGGTGACAACGGAATTCTTTCAGACAGCTTTAAGTGGGCGGATCTTGACGGTAAGGCAAGTGCTCTTTACAGTCTCGGTGTAACCAACAAGTACATTGCTACAAGCTATGCAGGAAATGCACAGTCTACTACAAATACTGATAAGTACTACTGTAATACTCCCGTGGCTGACCAGTCGAACGCAGTATATGCTCCCGACCTTGAGTACCTCGTAGGTCACAACTCCGAGAACCTATACGTAACCTTTAAGATTATCGGTACGCAGTATCTCAAGCGTTGTAACTACACCTTCCGTCTCGGCTTTAACCCCTCTGACTATTCACAGACAATGGTAATGACGCTCGGTATGAACGCAACGGGTGCGGGTACGGTATTCTTCGTTGATGACCGCTCAACATCTAAGCTTGGTGAGGACGTTTCGGGTACGGTTGATTCCGTTGTTACAAACTCGAAGTATATGAGATACAGCTATGACGGCTTTATAGAGGGAACAAGCGGAACCGCTTCCAACGGAAATGCAAGCGGACAGTTTGTAGTTTACTTTACGGTTGAAATTAACAAGGAAAATCTTGCTAAGGTTTGGGACAGCACTTTCGGAACAGCATTTGAAGAGGTTGGACTTCCCAACACAATATTTGCTTGCGGTTCTCACAGTGCACTTGCTTACTTTGATGGCTCTCCCGTATCCTCTTTGTTCGTAACTCAGGGTGCTCACGCAGTAACTGTTGATACTGCTAATAAAGAACTCGGTACACAGTGCGTGCTTATTCCTAACC
Source organism: Clostridia bacterium (assembly GCA_017503865.1). GTDB lineage: Bacteria > Bacillota > Clostridia > Oscillospirales > CAG-272 > HGM12713. The sequence goes on from JAFVSI010000002.1 coordinate 4,412, forward strand.
TTATCGTTCTCGGTGACGAGCTCGATGTTGGATGTAACTTCACGGCTCACGATATAGCTGATAAGTATATAGCAGATGCAGAGAAGGGTACTTACTACCACAGTTGTGCAGATTGCGGTGCAAGAGCTCTTACAACATTCTCGCTCACCGAGGAAAACCTTTGCTTCGATGCAGAAAACATCGGTGCAGGTCACTGGTACGAGTGTGACGTATGCGAGGGTGAAAACATAACCGTTAATAAGAACGGTGAGCTTTACACAGTTGAGCATACATACGACAGAGAAGTCGTTGACGAGGCTTACGTTGTAGATTCTACCTTCGTGCCTTACTGTACAAAGGGTTATGACTACTACGTATCCTGTGCTTGCGGTGCTCACACCGAGGATAATGAAATCTTCGAGGGCGTTGAGACTCGCAATACCGAAAATCATACCTTCACAAACAATGAGAATGCAACTCTCGTAAACGATGACTATCTCGGTCACTACTATGAGTGTGAGAGATGTCAGGCGATTGCAGGATTTGCAGAGCACACCTTCAATGAGGATGATATTTGTGAGGAATGTGAATACGAGTATCGACTTGTTCTCGTTCCCGGCGGCTCTGTAGGCGGCGAGGTAATTGGCGGTGACACAACCGACACAACCGAGCCCGACGATACCACAGCTCCTGAGGATACTACAGCTCCCGAGGATACAGGTGCTGTTGACACAGACAACTCCGACGTTACAGGTGCAGTTGATACTGACGCTGAAACAACGGTAGAGGCTGAGGAGACAACAGCTCCCACAGAGTCTGACAGCGAGACCGAGGCAGACACAACTCTCGAGGATGAGGCTTCTTGTGAGGGAACAGTAACCTTCGCAGGACTTGCACTCGTTGCAACTCTCGGACTTTGCACAACCTTTGTTGCAAAGAAAAAGGAAGAGGACGAGGAATAATTAACTCCTTCAAATCCTAACTAAATCAAACACTAAAGGCAGAGCTTCGGCTCTGCCTTTTTGTTGTCTTTAGAGGAAGGTTTCGTTAAAAAAAGTAATTTGAAAAGCTCTCTTTAATACCTTGAATGTACTATGCTTTTGTGCAAGTTTCACAGTTTTTGAGAGAAAAATTCGTTGCCCTATCTGCTTGATAAACAATATATAATTCTGAAATAGAATATTTGCAATATACTAAAGTGCTAAAATCAAAAAGTATATTATTATAATGAGTGTATTATATATACCCAAGCGGCCAAAGCAAAAATCATTGTAAAAAGGAGAATGTCGAATGAAGAAAGTCTTGCGGATAGTTTCTTTAATGGTAGTAATAGCAATGTTGCTGCCTATGACTCCAGCCGAGCTTTTTGCTGTGGAGACCAATGCGAGCGAAATACAAAACGAGGTAAGTGGGGAGACTGCACCGTCTCAGGCTGACGAAATTGACCAGCTTCAGATAACCCCTAAAGCGGATTATACTAATCCCGAATTTTATACCGATGCTTCGGGTAATAGAATCAATTTAACGCAGAATGTGTATCATGCAACTGTTGTTGAAGGGGATCTCGATTGGAAGATCGGTGACTCCACTATAACAGCTGACGAGAAAAAGGCAATGGCAAAAGGCGTTAGATACCTTGTTCCCGACCTTGAGCC
>JAFVSI010000008.1 GCA_017503865.1 Clostridia bacterium
TGAACTGCCCCAAATTGTGCGGACAGTACAAAAAGCCCCTGTGGGTAGTATAATTAAGAATTAAGCAACGAACTGACATCGCTTTTCGAGAGGTGTCAGTTTTGTTTTGAGTTGAATACGTTCATTGTTGTAGAACCGTATGTATGCACCTATGAGGAGGCGCGCCTCCTCATAGGTTTTGAGTTTTGTGCGGTAGATACACTCGGTTTTAAGGATTGAGAAAAAATTTTCTGCCATAGCATTATCATAAGGATTTCCTCTACTTGACATTGACGGCGTAATATGATATGATTTTGTTAGGCTATAATACGCTTGCGAGGTGTACTGAAAGCCTTGATCACTGTGGAGCTGTAACTCTGCAGTGATCTTTTCCTTTTTCTTGGCTGCTCTGATTGTAGAAAGTACAAGGTTGATATTTTGCTCCGTACCTGTCTTGAAGGCAACAATGCTGTTGTCGTAGAGATCACGAATAACCGAGAGATACAAAAAGCCTTGTCCTGTGCGAATATATGATATATCTGTTACCCACTTTTGGTTAGGTCGGTCTGCATGGAAATCTCTTGCCAAGAGATTAGGATATTTATATATTCCATTCACATAGTTGTGATACTTCTTTCGTCTAACTTCTGAAAGCAAATTATACTTTTGCATAACACGAAGTACCGTTTTAGGATTTCTATGTATTCCTTGCCTTTCAAGCCATATATGTACTCTACGGTAGCCATAAGTGTTGTAGCTATGTTCCTGACACTCTCGGATCTTTTCAGCAAGAGGCAAATCCCATGCAGGTATATCCATTCTCTTGACATAGTCATAGTAGCCGCTTCTCGATACCTCAAAGAAACGACACATCTCGCTAATTGAATATTTGTCCTTGTGGCGATAGATCACCATATATTTTACGCTTGTCCTCACTTCCTTTCTGTGAGCGAGAGAAAATCCCGTAATAACTCATTTTCCATTCTTAATCTTGATATTTCTGTTTCTAAACTGTTGAATTTGGAAGGACGCCCTTTTTTCTTTGGAAAAACTCCTTTTTCAACGTTGTGTTGCCTGCGATTGTAGCGACACAAAAATTGATGTACCTGGTCTGGTGTAATACCTATTTTCTCTGCGATTTGTTTCCTGGTATAACCTTTTGTTTTTAATTTGATTATTTCTTCCTCGTGTTCTTCGATCTTCGTATATTTCCTTGGCATATAATTACCCCCTTGACATGGTATATTAATTCTACCACATCAAGGGGGTTTTTGTCTATTGTCCGTTTTTAACGGACTTGTTCACGTTGTACGGGCTGTTTTTTATATATTTTCAACAACTTCCTTATACATATATAGTGAGCCGAGGCAAACGAGAGCTGTATCTCTCGAAAGAGCGAGACTTTTTCCTGCCTCAAGTGCCTCATAGACGCTTCCGTATGCAGTAGCTTCGATTCCCTTTTGTTTGAGTACAATTGCATACTCCTTAGCATCGAGTGCTCTTGGATTGTCGGGAGTTATTACGACTGCACTGTCGGCAATCTCGGAAAGCTTGCCTGCAATATAGTTGTAGTCCTTATCCTTCATTACTCCCGTAAGCACGCACACCCTTTTGTCACCAAAATAGTGTTTTATGCTCTCAACTGCCGTCTCAATTCCCTCGGGATTGTGGGCTCCGTCAAAGATAACTGTCGGCTCATTTCCGATTACCTCAAAACGGGCATGCCACCTTGTGTCTCTAAGTCCTTTACGTATCGCCTCTTCGGGTATATCAAACCCATTCTCTTTTAAAATATCCACCGCATCAAGCACGCTTGCCGCATTCTTTGGCTGATAAAGGCCGAGCAAGGAAAGCTCGAGCGATTCTCTGCCGCAATAGTTAAATACCGTGCCGCTAAGACTTGATGAAACTACCTCAAGTGTGCTTCTGTCAACTCTCTTATAGCTTGCCGAAAGCTCCTCGGCACGTGCCGAAATTACAGCCGCCGCACTCTCGTCATATCCACCGTAAAGCACCTTTCCGCCTTTTTTAATAATTCCTGCCTTCTCAGCCGCAATCTTTTCTACTGTATCACCGAGGTACGCTGTATGGTCAAGTGCGATTCCGGTAATTACCGAGAGAATTGACGTGTCGATTATATTAGTGGAATCGAGCCTGCCGCCCATTCCTGCCTCAAGGATTACTATATCGCATTTCTTTCTCTTGAAAAACTCAAAGCCAATTGCAGTTATAAGCTCAAATTCGGTTGGCTTATCTTCCATAGCATCGGCAATAGGCTTTACGTATTCGGTTATTTGTGCAAGTTCTGCGTCTGAGATGTTTTCTCCGAGATAGCGGATTCTCTCTCCAAATTCCTTTATATAGGGCGAGGTAAAAAGTCCCGTCTTATAGCCCGCTGCACGCAGGATGCTATCGAGCATAGCACAAAACGAGCCCTTGCCGTTTGTTCCCGCAACGTGTACGAATTTAAGCTCTTTTTGCGGATTACCGAGCTTTTCGCAAAGCTCCCGTATTCTCTCGAGCCCCGGCTTTGTAAAGGTCCAATTTATCGAATGAATATATTTAAGTGCCTCACTGTAAGTCATTTTTGTCCCCTTTTAAATTCAAAAAGTGATGAAAATTCTTGTTTTTCATCATCACGCAAATAATTATAGCTTCAAGTGTTGCTATCGCGGCATAAAGCGGAATTCTCCAAACGACAAGAAATCCGTAATATACGAAAAGTCCAAATGACTTTACAAGCACCGAGCCGACAAGATGTGCCGAGAAAACAGAAAGAAGGACTCTCTTTTTTTCGGTCATCACCGCTTTATTGCGGAAAACAGCACCCGAAACAAAGCCCACAAGTCCCGCACCGAGCGTTACAATTGGCGAGATGGCAAAGGTCTGCGTTGAAAGCACAAAGCTTATAACGTCAGAGGCAATGCCTACAAGTGCCCCAACGTAAGGACCGAACATTATTCCCGATAAAATTATGGGAAAATTCTCAAAGGTTATTCTAAAAAGTCCAAATCCGAAATTCAGAAAATTCTTGCAGAATATACCTATTACGATACTCAGTGCCGTGAGCATAGCTGACGCCGTCAAAACACGGACGTTGCTAATTCTGTTTTTCCTCTTATTCAAAATAAAAAACCTCCTTTTTCCGAGGCTACATATCGCCAAGGTTAAAGAAGGTAAATATTCTTGCCTTGCCGTATGAAGCGGGATGCAGGACACCGACCGCAAGCTCTCGCTTTTCGTCCCCTCGACAACTCCCCGTCCGAGCGGCACTTCACGCAGGCATCCTTACTCTTCTACGAATATTCTATGTAAATTACATAACGGATATATTATATACCGACAAGTAAATTTTGTCAACAAAATATATAAAAAAACAAGGGAACTTTAATAATAAAATTCCCTTGTAAATATAATTTATTAACTAACTTGCAATTAGCAAACGCCCTGAGCCTTCATAGCCTCTGCAACCTTTACAAAGCCTGCAATGTTTGCACCTGCACAAAGGTCATCGCCAAGACCGTAATCGTGAGCAGCCTTGATGGAGTTGTTGAAGATGTTCTTCATGATCATATGAAGCTTCTCGTCAACCTCTTCTGCTGTCCAGCTGTAACGCATAGAGTTCTGAGACATCTCAAGACCGGAAACGGATACGCCACCTGCGTTAACTGCCTTAGAGGGAGCAACTATAACGCCGTTTGCCTTAAGGTATGCAGCTGCCTCGTTTGTTGTAGGCATATTGGAAACCTCAACGTAGTACTTAACGCCGTTCGCAACAATCTGCTCAGCTTCCTTCATATCAACCTCGTTCTGAGTAGCACAAGGCATAAGAATATCAGCCTTAACGCCCCAAGGCTTCTGACCTGCAAAGAACTCAACGCCGAACTTGTCAGCATAATCCTGTACTCTGTTACGGCAAGAAGCTCTCATCTCGAGCATATAGTTGATCTTTTCCTCGGTGGAAACACCGTCGGGATCGTAGATATAACCGTCAGGGCCGGAAATGGTAAGAACCTTACCGCCAAGCTCTGTGATCTTCTTTACAGTACCCCAAGCAACGTTACCGAAGCCGGAAATTGCAAAGGTCTTGCCCTTAATATCATCCTTAAAGTAGTTGAGCATCTCAACGGTGTAATAAACTGCACCGAAGCCTGTTGCCTCAGGACGAATGAGCGAACCGCCATAAGGAATTCCCTTACCTGTAAGAACGCCTGTGAACTCGTCACGAATTCTCTTGTACTGACCGAAGAGGTAACCTACCTCACGGGCACCAACACCGATGTCGCCTGCGGGAACGTCTGTGTCGGGACCGATGTATTTTGCAAGCTCTGTCATAAAGCTCTGGCAGAAACGCATAACCTCGTTATCAGACTTACCCTGAGGATCGAAGTCGGAACCACCCTTACCGCCGCCCATAGGAAGCGATGTGAGAGAGTTCTTAAATGTCTGCTCAAATCCGAGGAACTTGATAATGCTCTCGTTTACAGAGGGGTGGAAACGAAGACCGCCCTTGTAAGGACCGATTGCACTGTTAAACTGGATTCTGAATCCACGGTTTACCTGAACGTTACCCTTGTCATCGATCCACGGAACGCGGAACTTGATGATCTTCTCAGGCTCAACCATTCTCTCAAGAACACCTGATGTGATATAGTCGGGACGCTGATCGATAACGGGCTCGAGAGACTCAAGCACTTCCTTTACAGCCTGATGGAACTCGGTCTCGCCTGCATTTCTCTTGATAACCTTTTCCATAAGCTCGTTAAGATAGGGATTCTTAAAACTCATAATAAATTCTCCTATTTTATAGATTTTTGATTCAGTTCTGACAGTCAACGTGTTTTTGAAAGTTTTGACTTGTCAACTTGCACTTTTCGTGTCAAAATCCGATAAATACAACTGTGTGAAATTATATCACAATATTATTTTCATGTCAATAATTATTAAAAAATTTTTACATTTTTATCGAGGTTTATATGAAGATTTTAAAAGAAAACGGATTCAATTCCCTTCTGCTTGCCGTTTTTCCCGCCTTTGTTTGCGTTTGTGTTATATTTGCCTTTATATCATCGTCATTTTGCAAGGTGAGCACTATGAATACTTCAACGAACGATTTGCCTCACAGTCTTCCCGTACTTATAATTGATGCGGGACACGGTGGAGAGGACGGCGGTACAGTGGGAATTAATGGAGTTTTTGAGAAGGAGCTGAACCTCAAAATTGCAGAAAATATAAACCAACTCGCTCTATCTTGTGGTTACGATACCGTAATGACGAGAAGCGAGGACGTGCTTCTTTATGACAGAAACGTTGACTTCAAAGGAAGAAAAAAGGCTCTTGACCTTCTTGCCCGTGTAAAAATAGCAGAAAAATATGAAAATGCCGTTTTCATAAGTATCCATATGAACGCCTTTCCCGACGGGAAATATTCGGGACTTCAGGTATATTATTCAAAAAACAATGAAGGCTCAAAAGAACTTGCCGAGTCGATACAAGCTACGGTCAAAAACACCCTTCAAGCTTCAAACAACCGAAAGATAAAGGTTGCTGACGAAAATATTTTCGTTCTTGACAGAGTTACACATCCCGCTGTACTAATTGAGTGCGGTTTTCTCTCAAATGAAGAAGAGTGTACCCTTCTTTCGAGTGAGGAATATCAAAAAAAGCTTGCTCTGTCAATTTTTTTTGCAGTTTCAAAATATATTGAGATGCCTACTTGAATAAAAGAAAAAAATATAGTATAATTTAGATATAAAAGTGTAAAGGACAGGATAATTATGAAAGGACTCAAAACCGTTTATATTTGTTCCGAATGTGAATATACGAGCCCCAAGTGGCTCGGCAAATGCCCAAAGTGCGGAGCGTGGAACAGCTTTGTTGAGGACGTTGTGAGCCTTGAACCGCAAGCTACCGCAAAAAAACGAGTTTTAGCTGACTTCGGCTCGTCAGAGGTACGCCCCTTTAGTGAGCTTGATATACCCGAATATATCAGAACCGCAACAGGTCTTTCCGAGCTTGACAGAGTACTTGGCGGCGGTCTTGTATGCGGCTCGGTGGTTCTCCTTTCGGGAGAACCCGGAATCGGTAAATCAACGCTTCTTCTCCAGATATCAGACACTCTCGGCAAAACGAGAAAGGTGCTTTACGTATCGGGTGAGGAATCCGAAGGTCAGATAAAGCTCCGTGCCAACCGACTCAAAACGGCGGGCAAGAACCTCTATATGCTTACCGAGACCAACGTTGAAAAAATACTTGCTGCAACCGATAAGCTAAAGCCCGAGGTTATCATAGTTGACTCGATTCAAACAATGTATACCGAGCAAAGCAACTCAACCGCAGGTAGTGTGGCACAGGTCAAGGAAGCTACTATGAGCTTTATAGCTAAGGCTAAGAGCGAGGGCATTTCGGTTATTCTTGTCGGTCACGTCAACAAAGAAGGAAGCATTGCCGGCCCTAAAGTGCTTGAACACATGGTCGATGCCGTACTTTGCTTTGAGGGTGACAGACGTCAGTGCTATCGCATAATAAGAGCCAACAAAAACCGTTTCGGCTCAACAAATGAAATCGGCGTTTTTGAAATGACCGACGCGGGACTCCGCGAAGTTCCAAATCCATCTGAAATGCTGCTTGCAGACCGTCCTACCGACATTTCGGGCAACTGTGCCGTGTGTACTGTTGAAGGTACAAGACCTATCGTTGCCGAAATTCAGGCACTCGTTTCTCCCACGTCCTTCCCCTCTCCGAGAAGAACGTCAAACGGAATCGACTACACCCGTACATATCTTATTCTCGCAATACTCGAAAAGAGGCTTGGACTGAGGTTTTCACAAAATGACGTTTATCTTAACGTCATAGGCGGTCTTGACCTCGACGAGCCTGCGGCTGACCTTGCTATTGCACTCGCACTCATTTCTTCACTCACCGACACTGTAATTCCCGACGATCTTATCGCTATCGGTGAGCTTGGTCTTTCGGGCGAATGCAGAGGCGTTGCCAACGTATCTCAAAGAGTTAAAGAGGCTGCCCGTCTTGGATTTACAAAGGCTGTAATTCCCACAAGAAACTTTGAGCACGATAAATTTGAATGCGACATCGAGCTCATTCCAATAAAGAACGTTTACGACGTACTTAAGGTAATTAAAAATCAGCCTAAAAAGTGATTTTGGAGCAAATTATGAGACTATTATTCAAGCAAAGATTTTTTTCGTGGTTTGACAGCTACGACGTTTACAATGAGGCAGGAGAAACGGTTTATACCGTCAAAGGACAGCTTTCCTGGGGACATTGCCTCAAAATCTTCGATAAAAACGATAACGAGATAGGCACAGTCGAGGAAAGAATATTCACTTGGCTCCCGAAATTTGAAATGTATCTCGGCAACGAATATATAGGTTGCATAAGCAAAGAGTTTTCGCTTTTTAAACCGAGCTTTGACATTGACTGCAACGGTTGGCATATTGAAGGTGACTTCTTCGAATGGGATTATAGTATAGTAAACACTTTCGGGCAAAACGTTGCCACAATATCGAAGGAATTATTCAAATTTACGGATACGTACGTAATTGACGTATATAACCCCGAAGATGCTCTCTGTGCTTTGATGCTTGTACTTGCAATAGATGCAGAAAAATGCTCGAGGGATTAAAAAATAACGGCACCGAAACATCGGTGCCGTTATTTTAGTTTTGAATTATTAGTTAATCCTAAAATATAATCAACGGAAACATTGTAAAATTTTGATAGCTTTATAAGAATGTCAGTCGGTATATCTCTCTGCCCTAACTCATAATTGCTGTAAACCTGCTGTGAGCAATTAAGAAACTTTGCTATTTCCTTTTGTGTAAGGTCATTATCCTCTCGCAAATCACGTATTCTTTTATACATATGCCACCCTTATAATAAATTTTTACGATAATATTATACCAAACCGCAATTTGCAGTATTGACAAATACCGCAAATTGCGGTATAATATTAACATCTTAATTTATTTTTGGAGGTTTTTATGAACAAATCAGAAAAAGGTGGAGTATATGGTGCGTTAGCAGGTCTTGCAGCAGGAGCAAAACTCGGATCAGGAATAGGTATAGCGTTAGGTCCGCTTGGAGCTATTGCAGGTACTGTTCCTTGTGCAGTTATTGGTTTGGTAATCGGTGCTGTTGCCGGAAATAAAATAGGTGAAAGTATTGAACGCAACGACAAAAACAAATAACACAGAAAGGATAAGTCATGTATAATAACACAAATAATTCCTATATGAGTTCCTATGTTGAAATTTTCAAAAAAAGCTTAGATGATTTTAACATTAATTACGTTGACGGTGACGAAAAAGACTCTGTACTTTTAAATCTCAGATTAAACAATATGGGAGATTTACGAGCCCTTGCTTTTTTCAGACCACTTAACATTGACACTAGTAATTCTTGTTGTATGTTTGATTTGTATTTTCAAGTTACTCCTTTAGAAAATCCCCCTCTTTCCGCTTTTGAATTGTGCAATGCCATAAATAAAGAATACAAAATCTTTAATGTTTACTTGGATGACGATTCTATGTGGTGTCAAGCAACAATATTCGTTAATTTATCAAATTGTGCCAATTTGTGTAACTTTATACTGTTAAAGACAGTTATGACAATCGACGAATATTATCCCCAAATAATGAAAATACGTTGGGGAATATAAAAAACGGCTCGTTTGAGCCGTTTTTTATTTTTTCATTCAATTCCAAGAGCAGTCGTAAGTACCGTCAGTATTTCTCGTAAGGACAGTTCCCTCTCTCTCGCAACGAGCCGCAAAATCCGAAAGAAGCTCGGGGGCATTTGAAAGTCTCGGCAACCCTATCTCGGACTTATTACCTTTCACCGAAAGCTCTATTGGGTAAAGCTTAATCGTCTTGTATTCTTCTGCCGACTATTATGTCGCCAACTGCTGTAAATTTCATTTTAGATCTCCTTTAATACGTCAAGAACTACTCTTGTTCCTACTTCAACCCCCACAGGCAAGGAAGCCTTTTCAATCCATTCCTCTCTTGTGTGAGATGCTCCTCCGTTATAAACGCCAATGCAAATTGCGGGAATACCGAGAGAGAGCGGTATGTTGCAATCAGTCGATATAGAGCAGGTTTCAACCTTTACGTCAACAACGTCCTCTATTACGTTCTTGCAAACCTTAACGAGCCTTTCTATCTTTGTAAGGTCAATTTCTCCCATACAAGGTCTCTCCCCTACGGGAGTTATGCGAAGGTCAAGCACTCTTTCTCTTGCCTCTGCAAATATCTTCTCGAACTTGTCCTTCATTGTAGCCAAGCATTTTTCATTATCGGAACGGTACTCGCAAAGTATCTTTGCACTTTGTGCTATGGTGTTTACAGACGTTCCGCCCGAAATTGAGCCAACGTTGTAGGTCGTTTTGCTGTTCCCTATTTTCGGCACTTCTATATCATAAATTTTGCTGACTATCCTTGAAAGCTCGGCAATAGCATTTCTGTTACCGAATGCACCGAAGGAGTGACCGCCCTCCGTCAGTACCTCAACCTCGTATCTGTGAGAACCGACACAACGGTCAGCGATAAGAGAAAACTGGCTGTCAAAGGAAATGAACTGAGCGATTCTTCCCTCATAATCGGCAAAAAGCTGCTTCATTCCCTTGAGATTTCCAAGTCCTTCTTCGCCCGAGTTTGCAACGAACATAACACCGTTTTCGGGCTTTATACCGTTCTCTATAAAATATTTTGCAGCATACATAAGCACGACAAGACTTGCCGTGTCGTCACCGACACCGGGACAGCGTATATACTCACCGTCATCAACGTAGGGCATAGGCTCTCTGTCGGGAAAAACAGTGTCAGTATGTGCAACAAAAACGGTTATCTTGTTGCTGTTCTCGCAGTTTATGGGAAGAATTACGTTGAGTGCCTCGTCAATATAAACGTTTTCAGCCCCCACGTTCTCAAACCAATTTTTGCAGTACTCTGCTCTGTCTTCTTCAAAATTAGAGGGGGCAGGTATCGCACAAAGCTCGCGAAGCGTCTCAAAGACCCTACTTTCGTTAGATTTTACAAATTCTTTTAACATTTTAGTCCTATCTGTATTATTATTTTGCTCCAAACCAAGTATCTCCGATATGTGCCTCAACCGACAGCGGAACTCTGAAGGAAGATGTATTTTCCATTTCTTCTACAAGTATTTTTAGAGCCTCGTCAGCACAGCTTTTGCTTGACTCAATAAGAAGCTCGTCGTGCACCTGAAGAATAAGACGTGCATCAAGTCCGCTTTCTTTAAGCCGCTTATCTACGTTTATCATAGCGAGCTTAATAACGTCTGCCGCAGTACCCTGAATGGGGCTGTTCATCGCGACTCTCTCTCCGAAATGCTGAAGATTTTTGTTACTTGACGAAAGCTCGGGGATATATCTTCGGCGTGAGAAAAGGGTGGTAACGAATCCGTCTGCTTTTGCCTGCTGCTTTACGTTATCAAGATATTCGCTGACCTTTGGAAATCCCGCAAGGTAGCTCTCGATATATCTCTTTGCCTCTGCACGCGAAATTCCAAGGTCCTCAGAAAGTGAGAACTCGCCTATTCCGTAAACGATGCCGAAATTGACTGCCTTCGCCCTTTTACGAAGCTCGACAGTTACGTTTTCGGGCTCGACACCAAATACCTTGCAGGCTGTTGAGGTGTGAATATCAGCACCCGATTTGAAGGCTTCTATCATTCCCTCATCATCGGATATGTGAGCAAGAAGTCTTAATTCTATTTGGGAATAGTCGGCATCGATAAGGCAATAATCATCGTTTTCGGGAATAAAGAATTTCCTGAATTCCCTACCAAGCTCGGTCTTTACGGGAATATTCTGGAGATTTGGCTCGGACGAGGAAAGTCTGCCCGTTGCCGTTCCCGTTTGATTAAAGCTGGTGTGAACACGACCGTTTTCGTCAACAAGCTTTAAAAGCCCGTCGGCATAGGTCGATTTTAGCTTTGTGACCTGTCTGTAATCGAGTATGTCCTCGATTATGGGATGATACGGCACAAGCTTTGCGAGTGTCTCGGCATCTGTCGAATAACCCGTTTTGGTCTTTTTCGACTTTGGAAGCATAAGCTTCTCGAAAAGCACCTCGCCAAGCTGCTTCGGAGAGTTTATGTTAAACTCACTTCCCGCCGCATAATAAATTCTCTCTGTCAAAGCCTCTGCGATGTCGTTGAGAGCTATGCCGTACTTTGCAATACCCTCGGTATCGAGTCTGAATCCTACCTCTTCCATATCGGCAAGCACTGCCGCAAGCGGCATTTCAATTTCAAACATAAGCTTAGAAAAGCCGTTCTTTTCAATCTCGCTAAGCTCTTCGGTGTATATCTCGTAAATCGCAAGGGAAACGGGTATTTCCTCGGTGTATGTCTTACCAAGATACGAAAGATAAAGCTCACCAAGACCAAATCTATTGCGGTTTGCATCGCAAACGTATGCACCGAGCATTATGTCAAAATAAGCACCTCTTATGCGTTTGCCATTTGCATCGAAATCCTTATAAAGCTGCTTTGCATCATTGACGACCACCCTTGCCGAAATGAATAGCTTTTCAAGCTCGAAAAGCTTGGGCACTGAGAATTTGTAAACGCTTTGTCCGTCACACATCTCACACTCATTTTCGTTTATATAAAGAGACACCGGCTTACCGGAAGTGAGTGTCAAAACCTCGTCAAAGGTCTTTTCGACGATATTTATTGCAGGCCTGTCCTCTCTCTCTTCCGAAATTTCGGCATTAGGTGCGTCAAGAGAAAACCTTTTTATGAGTGCCGAAAATTCAAGCTTCTCGAAAAGCTCGCGAAGCTCACGGCTTTTAAAGCCCTCGTTTTTAAGAGCATCAAAATCGTTTGGCACGGGGGCATCCTTTACGATAGTAGCGAGTGTCTTTGACATATACGCACTATCCTTGCCCGCCTCAAGCTTTGCCTTGACGGAAGGGGTAAGCGTTGAGTCGCTATAATTTTCGTACACTCCGTCAAGCGAGCCAAACTCGGAGATAAGCTTGAACGCTGTCTTCTCACCGATTCCCGCAACACCCGGAATATTGTCGGACGAGTCGCCCATAAGTGCCTTTACGTCAACGAACTGCTCGGGAGATATGCCGTATTTTTCATTGAACTCGTCACGTCCGAATTCGATAGTGTCCTTATTAGTTGCAAGAAGAACGTGAGTGGTATCCGAAATAAGCTGAAGCGAGTCGCGGTCACCCGTTAAAATATAGGCACGAAGTCCCTCGCCCTCTGCCCTTGCGGCAAGTGTGCCGAGAATGTCGTCAGCCTCGAAGCCGGGTGTCTCAAGCACACAAAAGCCCATATTCCTTACACATTCCTTAGCATAGGGAAGCTGAGCCGCAAGCTCATCGGGCATACCGTGACGGGTTGCCTTGTACCCCTCGTACATTTTGTGTCTGAAGGTAGGCTCCTTCAAATCAAAAGCCACCGCACAGTAATCTGGTGCAAGAGTCTCAAGGTGCTTTGACAGTATTGTTACCATACCGTAAACGGCATTGGTTGGCAGACCGTCTTTATTTGTGAGTAATCTTATTCCGTAAAAAGCTCTGTTTAGTATACTGTTTCCGTCAACGACCAATATCTTTTTCATAAGGACTTCCTTTAATTATCATATTTATATTAGTATATCACTTTTTTTGGGGGTATGTCAATAGAAAACGTCAAATCATAAAGGGAGCAGTAAAAAGAATTTCTCTTATTCTGCTATATATGAAAAACAAGGCATCTTTATCAGCTTTCCCGTTTCCTTCGCCACTACGTACCGACACAAAAGGAATATCAAGCTCATCGAAAACAAGCTCGTTATCGTCAAAAGCTCCGTCAATAGAATAGCCCGTACTTTTTGAAAAACATTTTGCCATACTCATAGCCCTTACGGAGCTTTTTTTGTTACCCGAAAAACAAATACCCTCTCTTTTTTGTCTAAAAGTGACAGTTGCTTTTATTGAGTCATTAAAGCACACAAAATTCCTGAGTGCCCCTCTCTCGCACTCGAAATCGTCCTCACCGCCACAAAGCTTGTCGTAAAGGGCAGTTTTGTCAGATATTCCGTTTGTTGCGTATTCTACTCCGTCAACGTCAAGCATTGGCAGCACGTATACTGTCCTCTCAGAGAATAAGGCTTCGAGACTGTTGTTATAAATTTTTCCGCCCATTGAATATAATGCTCCGTACTCATTTATAAATTTCAGAAGTGCTACCGACGTCATATATTCCCTGCCGCAAACAGCTCCTACGTACAACACACAGCTTTTTCCTCTGCCGAGCGAGAGTATTGGAATATTCCTTCCCATAAACGACCGTCCAAGCATTGAAAACTCTATGTATGGATATTTCTCGCAAATCCTTTCGATATACTCCATGATTCCCTCATAACCGTATTTTTTGTATTGCATATCCTTCCCCCAAATATAGACTTTAATAAAAGCATATGAAAAAGAATATTTTTAATTACAAAGGAAGTGAGCAAAAAATCCACCTTTTTGAGCAAAAAATGCGTTCCAAGTATTTTTAGCAATTATACTATATACGTCAGGTTATAAAATCAAACATAAAGTTTAAAATATTTTGTTGAAATTTCGTTTTTTTGTGCTATAATGTCCTTGAAATATTTTTTTGGAGTTGTATATGAAAAAAGCAAACAAGAGACTGCTCCTTTTGTGTGTAGCAGCAGCCCTTATATCAACTGTCATATATCTTTTACTTAGTGCGGTATACACCGTACTTGCCTCAAACTTAGTTTACAATTCGTATCTTACGGTAATAGACGTGGTTTTGTGGCTGGTAAACGTGCTGTCCTATACCGTAATCTTTTCGATACTTATTATTTCGGTATCAAGAAACGGTGTAAAAAGAACGCTTCCGCTAATCTTTTCATATTGCGGAATAGTTCTCTTTAAAAACCTTTCAGCATCGGTTCTAAATGGCGTGATTTTAGGCGTGGGACTTAGTGCTCCCGACCTTCTGTATCCTCTTTTAGTTTGGCTTTTTGACGTTATTCTCGCATTTGCGGTGCTGTTAGTTGCGTTTTTTAAGAGTAACAACCTGTCTGCCGTAGCTCTCATATGCGGAGTTTTGCTGTCTGCAACGACACTTTTGCCGAGAATAATTTATGACATCGGTTACGGTGCACCAAGCGGTACGGAAGACCTTTTGGTAATGATTACAGCCTACGCGTCCGACCTTTTGGTCATAGCGGTATTTTACTTTGTTTCCCATTTTTTGTTTAAATATTTACAGCGAGGAGAATTAAAATGAAAACAAAATTTTTATCACTATTGAGTCTTATTTTGGCTCTTTTGCTTCTTGTTAGCTGTGGCACAACACCTTCCGACAAAGAGCTTCCACCCGACGCTGCGAGAATTAACGGAACTCTTCTTGAGGAATTTACCATAGTTTACTCTAAGAAGGGCGGCGATTACAGTGCCCGTGCTGCTGAGTACATACAGGAAGAGATAAAGAATCGCACCTCTCTTGAGCTTGAGGTAAAGACCGACACAGCCGAGAAGACTTGGGAATACGAAATTATCGTCGGTGAGACCGGCAGAGAGATTTCAAAGAATCTCGATCCCGAGACTAAGGGAATGCAGTTTGCCATCATTTCAAACGATAAGCAGGTAGCACTTGAAGGCGACCACTTCGTTATTGCGGCAGCGGCTTATTACTTTATCAACACCTACATTACTGACGTTACGTTTAATGCAACCATCCCCACAACCGCAACCGTTTGTGAGCCTATAACCGAAAAGGCTAACAACTACATATTCCTTATCGGTGACGGAATGGGCTTGTATCAGACAAAGCTTTTTGAGGTAATGTCTCTCCCCACCTCAAATAATTTCAGCGACAATGAGGATATCTTCTACGGATATATGTTCCCCTATCAAGGCTTTGCAAAGACCTATTCTCAAAACTCCGATGTTACGGACAGTGCCGCAGGCGGAACTGCTCTTGCTTCGGGATATAAGACCAACAACGAGAATATTGGAATGTTCGTTGGACGTAAGGACGTTCAGTCTCTCACCGAGCTTGCAGGCTCTCTCGGAATGAGCACGGCAGTTATGTCAACCGACGTTGCTACAGGAGCAACACCCGCATCCTTCAGTGCACACGCAAAGAGACGTGACCTCACTGACATAATAGAAAAATCTCAAAAGGAAACAGTTGAGAAATACGGCACAATAATTAAGTGCGGTTATGGAAGCGAATATGCTCCCGCAAAGGTCAAAGCACTTGAAAATGACGTTCTTGCGACCATCGACACTCTCGACGACAACGAAAAGGGCTTCTTTATGATGTACGAGGAAGCTCACATCGACAAGCACAGCCACAGCAACGAGATCAACAGTACCTTCTTTGCTCTCATGCGATTCAACCAAATCATCGGTGTAATTATGGAATACGCCTTCTACAATCCCGACACCTTTGTAATTATGACGGCTGACCACGAAACGGGCAATCTTCTTCCCGATAGCACAGGTAAATTCGTTTACAGTCAGACCTCACACTCTGGTGCTGACGTTCCCGTATTCGCTTACGGACACGATGCAGACGTATTTAATGGCAAGACAATAAACAATATTCAAATTCCTAAGACGATAGCGTCCTTCTGGGGAGTTAACAACTTCGGTAATAAGGACCTTGAAGGTCCTCTTACAAAATAAGCAAAAAAACCGTTGTCTCAGATTGAGACAACGGTTTTTTATTTTTCAGGTTCAACGGTCTCTCCGTCAAAAACAACGGTGGGCTTTCCCTTTTTGGGAAAATTGATTATCGCCTGACTCTCGCCAAGCCTGAATATCTGCGACGTACCGCGAAGTCTGAAAAGTCCCGTGCTTATATCAAAGGTATCGCCGTCAATAGTAATAACAGCCTTACCCATAAGCATCTGATAAACAAGTGACACCTCGTGCTGCTCTGGGTCAGCATCTATCTTCCATACAAGCTTTGCCATAACTACCCCCAAAAGTTTTATGCTTAAATTATATCATTTTACCGCCCCTCTGTCAAGAGCGGGACTTTTTTCAATTTCTATATGCAAAACTCAAAAAAAGTGCTATAATATATTACAGGCTGTACTTAAATTCTGGAGAGAAATATGTCGGATAAAAAAACAAACAAATTATTTCAAAGCAAAGAGCTAAAACCCACGAAAACCTATTCTAAAAAGATTTCTTGGACAGTCATAATTCTCGCTCTCATACTTTTACTAATACTCACTGCAGTTGGAACGGTGCTTATAAACCGTAATTTTACGAATGCTGACGACTTCAAAAAGCTCGTTGAAGAGAACTATCTCTTAAGTGTTCTTATTATGATGGCTGTCTGTGCTATTCAAGTTATGGTAGCACTTATACCCGGTGAGCTTGTAGAAATTGCCTCGGGGTATGCCTTCGGTGCCTTTTGGGGTACGGTATATTGCCTTGCCGGAATACTGATTGGAAGCATTACGGTTATCCTTTTTACAAGACTCCTCGGCAGACGGTTTATCGAATCCATTTGCCCACGCGAAAAGATCGACTCCATCTCTTGGATCAACGAGCCCCGAAAGCTGCATTTTCTCACCGCTCTCCTCTTCTTTATCCCCGGTACTCCAAAAGACCTCATCACATATGCGGTAGGTCTTACAAAAATGAGCATTCCCACTTATATCCTCATTTCGTCCTTAGCTCGACTTCCTTCAATCATAATTTCCACACTCTCGGGCGGTGCACTTGGCGAAAGTAAGTTTGGCACAGCCATAATATTTATCTCAATTTCGGCTATAACCGGCGTCGTAGGATACCTTATATACTCGTTCATATCAAAAAGAAATAAAAAGCAGTAATATATCTACCCGTCACAAAAAACTTTACTTTTTTATTTTGTCGCAGATATATGTAACTTTTGAACAAAAACAATTTTGCAATTTTGTGCAGTTTTACAAATATTTAATTTCACGTTCATACTTTAGAAACAATTAAATACTAAAATATGGGCAATCGGGTAAATATTATAAACTCGATAATAATTCGGAAAGGATTTTGGTGAATAAAAATGAGTGTAAACGGCAAATTTGTTTACAAGGTAACGATCGACACGATGGCAGATGCAAGAAAGCTTGTTGACATCGCTACAAAGATCAAAGACAAAGTACTTCTTCAAAGCGGCGAAAAATTCCGTGTAAATGCCAAGAGCTTTCTCGGAGTCGTTCTCGCAAAGAAGCTTAATTACAACGATCTTAAGCTTGTCATGGACGAGGATCATTACCACGAATTCCAGCAGTTCATTGAGGAATAATTTTATTCCGCACTAAAACTCCATAGCTTCGGCTATGTTTGTATAAAGGTTCATAACTCAAAAGCTGCAACTCGAAAGAGTTGCAGCTTTTGTTTTTTATGGTTCTTCACGTTTTAAGAATATGAAAAGCATAACACCGAGGATAATTGCGGAAACGAAAACCATTACCGAGATCATAATTCCGTTCTCGTTGTCAGACGAAGTTTCAAGGTCCTGTGTGCCATTTCTGATGAAAAAGCGTTCTTGTAATATCTTCTCTTCAAGCTCATCGCTTGAAAGAGCGAAGCTCTCGCCCTTAAGTGAGGAAATATTCAAGGAATACTCCCCTTCCGCCTCTGACATAGGTCTTATTGAAAACCGTATACTATCCGTCAAAAACACACCCCTGAAAGACGAAAGGTCGATGGATATTTTTCTCTCTGAGCCTGTCGGTATAACGAAAGATGACTCGTAAACGTTCTTTTCATTGTGGAAGGAAATTTTGAGCTCAAAAATATCGGTAATCTCACTTTCCCCTTCAATTGAGAGCAGAAAATCAAGCTTAGGCGTGAAAGCAAAATTCTCGGGATACTCAAAGGAAGACAGGAGATACGAATACCCTGTTCCCGAATTTTTGTCAAAATCAAACCTTGCACTAAGTGCCCTGCCAAACAGCGAGTCATAGGAAATTTTAACGTCCTTGCAGCCAACTCCCTCAAACCAAGAGGAAGTATTCGAGGCGACGCCAAAATCAAAATAGTAAAATTCACCGTGCGGTGTTTTTTCGATTTCGGCAGAGGAAAGTATATGATGCTCTCTCGTTGCGTAATTATATGAGTTAAAGGCATGAACGACCTGCGACCAGGTGTTCTCCCCGAAGAACTGCAAAAGCTGGGCGGTAACGCTCACACCCTTTTCGGTATCTATGTATCTCAAAATATTAAGAATATCATATAAATTTTTAGGCGAATCGTCAAAGCTGACGACAAACGAGGTCAACCTCTCAACACCAAAAAGCTTGTAATAAAGATAACTGTAAGCTGAAGCGAGTGCGTTGCCGCTCAGTTCCCCGTCAACGTTCCAGATATACATAAATCCGCGAGGAGCACTCTTATATTTTTCGTCAAGAGCATTTAAATAATTGACAAAATAATCGGTCGTCCTCTCAAGAATATAATTCCTATCCGACAAGACAGAAAGATTTATCCCGTCGCTTACCGTCTCATTAGAAATCGAAAGCGGGCGGTGCTTTGACTCAAGCACTATCGAAAAATCAAAATCGTCAGCGTAATGCTCCTCTAAGAAAGCTGTTATATTCTCGATCATTCTCGAGGGAGCATATTCTCTCTCCTCTGCATTTTCCGAGTATGTATTGACGTTTGAAAAGGAATACGCAACGTCAGCCGACGGGATATTGTTTCGAGTCGCAACCCCGACGATTATTCCATAAATAGCAAGAGCTTTAGTGTATTCGTCCTCACTCTCGTAGATGTTGTTGTTAAACTCTTTTACGTCATCGAGATTCTTTCCGATTATCATTCCCTTAAGATGCCCGTTTTTGTAGCTCGAATATCTGTCGGAAAGAAAATCGCAGTAAATATAGATCTCCTTCAAAACCTGTGCCGAATACGGATTTGGTATATCGTATTTTGCAAGAGCTTGCTCAGCGGAAGAATTGAGCGTTACACTTGCACGGCTGTTAAGCAAGAGCTGAAAATATATATCCGTACCGCCGTCACTAAAGTTTCTTACAGCCTTGTCGAGTGAATCTATGTATTCTCTATCGAAAAACACGTTGTTTCCGTCAAGCGAATAAAGGTATCCCATAGACGAGGGGCTTATAAGCTTATCAAGATATACAGGGATCACCGCTACAGCGGGTTCACTTTGAAAAGCTGAAACCTCATTTGAAGCAACGATTCCCTTATAAGACGCTCGGTCTGTGTTCGGTTCGTAGGTGGATTCGACCGAGGGGTAAAGCATAGGCCCTACAAAATCAATAGAGTCGTTGGGTGATGCAAGAACGACAACGTACTGCGAAAAAACGTCCTCAATACTTTTTACGTCAGCCGTAAAGTTAAACTTTATCGAAATTGCGGTAGTGGCAAGAGGAATTACCTCACTGTCACTCAAAACCGCCGTTGCCGATACACTGGGAGATATCTTGTAAAGTCTTATCGAATAATCTCTGTGCTTTATAAATATGTCGTGCGTAACCGAGCCGCTGATCTTGATTTTCTGCTCTTTGCTGTCGTATACGCAAGAATATGATGTTCCGGAATTCTTTGACGAAAGGTATTTTTCGTTCGATGCCGCTTCCTCGACACTCACACCATCTTCGCTGTTTTGGGGTGTCTCTGCTTCAGAAATCACTTCTTGTGTTTCTTCGGACAGAGACGTCGTTTCTGTTTCAGCCGCAAAAGCAGGAAGAACTGACGCACAAAGCATAAGAATCATCATAAATAACGCAAATATTCTCTTTGTCATTCTAAAGCAAGCCCCCTTTCATAAGATTATATTCGATATATTATACCATAGTTTGTACCTCAAAATCAATCGTTTTGTAAAAGTTTCGATAATCTAATATTTCTGTTGAAATTTTTTCGTATATATGATATACTCTTTAGGAACGAAAATTTGAGGCTTGGGGGGTACTGAAAATTGAAAAAAATCTATATTCTTTTATCAAGCACAGGAACTATTCCCGCAAAGGCTGTACGTCTTTTTACTCGCCGCAAGTTCTCCCACGTTTCTATCGCCCTCGTGCCTTCAGTAGAAAAGTTTTACAGCTATGCAAGAAGAAAAATACATAATCCGCTCATTGGCGGGCTCGTAGAGGAAAACACAAATAGCGGTGTTTTCGGGCTTTTTCCGGACTCAAACTGTGAGCTGCTCGAGCTTGAGGTAAGTGATAAGGTATATGATGACATCGTAAAAATTATCGATTTCTATTTTGAGAATTACGAAAAGTGTACCTATAAATTTTCTGCCCTCGTACCGATGGCACTCGGAATTGAGCAAAAGCTGAAGTTTAAGATGACCTGCTCACAATTCGTAGCAATGCTTCTTGAGAAAACGGGAGCGTGTACGCTTCCGAGACATTCGTCGCTTATGCGTCCTTGCGATTTTCTTGAAATAGAGGGTGCAAAAAGCATATTTAAAGGAGCTTTGAGGGATTTGCATTTCGAAAAGCAACTGCAAGAAACAAAATAAAATGCGAAAAAACTCTTGATTTTCTGCTGACTGTGTGATATAATACCACTGTTGTGCAGAAGTATGCCGGTGTGATGGAATTGGCAGACGTGCTGGACTCAAAATCCAGTGGTAGCGATACCGTGCGGGTTCGACCCCCGCCACCGGCACCAAACAAATAGAGAGGGCTATAAGCCCTCTCTATTTGTTTAGTACTGATTTCACGGGAAGAACCCCTCAAATGCGGAGCATTTGGTTTTGTTTGCCCTTTGAAA
>JAFVSI010000009.1 GCA_017503865.1 Clostridia bacterium
CCAGCACGGCTGGTGGTCATGACTCGCCTTTGGCGAGTTGTATTGCTGCGCAGTGATATTCGGCTTGCACCGAGTGCTATTCGCTACGCGAGTTTTGTGGCGAATAAAATATCACTGAAGCCGTAAGGCTTCAATATCACTATTGCAATAGCAATAATATCACTCCGACAAAGTCGGAATATCACTCTTGCTTCCTCTGCCGATTTGTGTTATAATGGTGGTAGCGTAAAAGCCTCCCTTGTGCAAAGGGAGGTGGCAGCCGAAGGCTGACGGAGGGATTGTGAAATGAAGAAATTAAGCAAAAACAATCCCTCAGTCGCTAACGCGACAGCTCTCTTTGCACAAGGGAGCCTCAGGACGCGTGCAGCTTTAGGGGTATGGGCATAGCCCGATGCATTTGTAATACAAATGCGAAACTGGCGATAAAGGAGATATTATGAACTATCAAAAATTAATGACCGATTCCTTAACCTCCCTCTTAGATGGAAAGGAAAGCTTGAAATGCTCTTTTTTTGCAATATTGTTGCAAGGAACAAATTCTTATTCTGGTTACTGGGGCTTGTCGGACAATAATTTGCTGGGAGCAGTCTTGACGTTTTCAGGTACAGAAGTATCATACACAATAAAAGTGCCTTTAGAAATAAAAAAGGTCAAGATCCGAAAGAGCCTTTTTCCAAAGCAATATATAGTGAAAATCAAATTTATGGAAGGAAAATCTTGTAAATTAAGAGTGCCTTTAAAAGCATACCAAATTGAAAAGCAGAAAGAAAACTTCGAGTTTTTTTGCAAGGAACTCACTGACAAATCGATATGATAACAAAACCCCGACAGATTTAAGGTCTGTCGGGGTTATCTCTTTGTTTTCTGCGGATCAAATATTGCTTATCCGTAGGGGCGTTCTATGAACGCCCGCGGGCGAACACAGTTCGCCCCTACCGTGGTGTTGGGTAAATGTTTCGTGATTTCTCCGCTAAGGACATCACGCATTCGGTTACAGGCTTGTTTTTTATCAAAGATTGCCCGACATTGCTTCGGAAATGACTGCAAGCACTTTTTCATAACAGCCGCCGCAGCCCGTTGAGCAATGCGTGGTGTTCTTTACGTTTTCGAACATTTCGAGAAGTGCCTTAGTGTCGCTGTGCTTGTGAATCTCATCGATAATGTCAAAGAAGCTGACGTTATTGCATTTGCAAATTATATAGTCTTCCTTCGATTTTGTGTTAAGAGGAAGGAGGTCGCAAACGAGAGGCTCCTCGATCTCAGTCTTCCAAAGTCCGTGAAGATTGCAGTAAGCATATACCGACAGAGGCTTTTCATCGGCAAGAGCAAAGGTTACGGTGGGCTCACTGTCCGGCTTTAGGCACTTTCGCTGTCCGCCCTCGGTTGTCTCAAGATATACCCAAAGGATGCTGTGCTCCTCTGTCATAGGATGAGCGACCGAGCCAATGCTGACAGTTACCTTGTTGCCTTCGACCGATACGACGGGAAGGTGCTTTTCCTCACTTGCCTCAATAACGCCCGGTTCGAGCTTGGTCATTTTCTGACCGCAGCACATCATAGGAACACCTGCATCGGAAATCATACCGATAAGATTTCCGCAATGTTCGCAAATATAAAACTTGTTGTTGTCACACATTTTGATCTACCTCCAAAAGAATAAAGAATAACGTAATCTATAAAAATATTCTATCACAAAAAGTTAGAAAATACAAGCATTCAGAAGATTTTTGAAAAAAGCTTATTCATCCCTTGCTCTCCGAAAGCTTACGGACAAATTCGGTTATTTCGTTGCCGATACGGGTAAGCTCCTCTAAGAATTCCTTTGCGGTCATACGGAAAATGCCCGAATGAACTGCGGAAAACTGCAAAAGCTTATCGCCTGTCACCATTCGAATGCTGTAATCGGGGCCAAGCTCGTGCATCATTTTCTCGATGTAGGCATCGGCAGTCTCATCGGTCTTCGTATATACGACCTTGTAGCCGTCGTGCATAAATTCCGAGCCCTCACCGTCCTTAACGAGATAGGCGTCGAAAACAAGCACAAGCTCGGTCTTCGTATAGGCAACGTAGTTGCTGAGAAGGTCCATAAGCTCCTCACGTGCCTTTTCAAGACTATACTGTGAGGTCTTTTTCAAATTATCGTCGGAGTATATAAGATTATATCCGTCAATAATGACCATATTTCTTTGTGAGCGAACGGTCTTTGGCTTGTGAGCCTTTTCCTTCTTTTCTCCCGATATTAGCTTTGGCTCGCTGTACTGTTTGCGTTTGATGGGACCGAACAGCTTGAGCATCAGCTTATCGAGCTCGTCGTCATTTATGCTGTATTTGCGTGCGAGAGTGGACGCCTTTGGGATGATAGCTTCGCTTATAGACGAATTCTTTAGCTCGACTTCAAGGTGCTTGTAGCTGTCGACCTCGCTCCAGTGAACCGTAAATCCCGCACCGTGTGCACAAAACACGGAGTGCGGGGGATTGTCAAGGTCGCCCTCGGCGTCATATCCTGCCTTTGCTACGACGTCATCTTGATCGTGGCAAGGCTCGTATCCGTCAGAGGTACAGAAAAATGTGCCCTCACCCTTTGTGTAGGCGATCACCTCTCTCGTATAATCGTAAAGAGTTGACACGGGACCTCTTCCGCATATGGCGGTGCGGTCGGTGTCGGAATTTTCAAGCTCAAATTCTGCAAAGCGAGCCTGAAGGTCGGACATAGCTCGTCCAACCGACTGCGTCGGTATCTCAAGTCTGAACTTATAGTACGGCTCAAGCAGTGTGCAACCCGCTTTCATAAGTCCGTGCCTTACAGCCCTATACGTTGCCTCGCGGAAGTCTCCGCCCTCGGTGTGTTTTTGGTGTGCCTTACCCGCCACAAGGGTTATCTTCGTATCGGTGAGCAGTGCTCCTGTGAGTGTTCCTCGGTGGTCTTTTTCGTATAGATGCGTTAAGACAAGCCGTTGCCAGTTAAGGTCAAGCGTGTTTTCGGGAAGATCTGTGTCAAATACAAGTCCCGTGCCTTTTGGTGCGGGCTCGATAAGAAGCTGTACCTCGGCATAGTGACGCAGAGGCTCGAAATGACCGACACCGATAGTCCTTGAGGCCGCCTTTTCCTTATACAAGATCTTACCCGCACCGAGTGTGCAATCAATATTAAAGCGGTCACGGATAAGACGTTTAATAAGCTCGGTCTGTACCTCTCCCATAAGCCTTGCCTCTATTTGTGAAAGCTCCTCATTCCACATAAGGTGAAGAGAGGGCTCTTCCTCTTCAAGCTCCTTTAGCTTCGGGAAATACACACGGGTATCACACCCCTGCGGCAACTCGATGGCATAGGAAAGCACGGGCTCGAGCAGCGGATTCTCTGTGTCTCTTGCAAGTCCGAGGCCTTGACCGACGTAGGTAGAAGAAAGTCCAATGACAGCACATATCTCACCTGCCGTAACCGTCTCTGTCTGCTCGAATTTGTCGCCCGAATAAAGCCTTATCTGGCTCACCTTTTCGGTGATGCGGGTTCCGTCCTGTGCGAGATAGCTTATTTCATCACGTGCAGACAGGGTGCCGCCCGTTATCTTCAAATAGCTGAGGCGTGTCGAGCCAACGTGTGATATTTTATATACCTTTGCCCCGAAAACCTCATTGTCATAGACAGAGGGGAGCGTGTATTTGTCGAGAATTCCGAGCAAGAAATCTATACCCTGCATACGCAGTGCCGAGCCGAAAAGGCAGGGGAAGAGCTTGCGGTTGCCGATAAGATATGCTATATCCCCGTCGTCGATTCCTTCGCCTATGAGGAAGCTCTCCATAAAATCCTCGTGGACGAAGGCGAGCTTTTCCTCAAGCTCCTCGCGTCCCTCTGCCTCGAGAAAGCCTACGCATAACGGGGAAAGTGCGGCAGAAAGTTCTTTTTCAATATCTTCCTTTAGCCTTATTGAAATATCGCATTTATTGACGAATATAAAGGTGGGGACGCCGTAATGCTCAAGAAGCTGCCAGAGAGTACGTGTGTGATTTTGCACTCCGTCAGAGGCACTGATGACAAGCACCGCATAGTCGAGAAGGGCAAGAGTACGCTCGGTCTCTGCCGAAAAATCCACGTGTCCGGGAGTATCAAGGAGAATGAAATCGCAGTTCTCGCTTGAAAATCTTGCCTGCTTTGAAAATATGGTGATACCGCGTTCACGCTCAATCGCGTTTGTGTCAAGATAGGTGTTTTTGTGGTCGACACGTCCGAGTGTGCGGATTTTTCCCGAGGTGTAGAGTAACGCCTCGCTGAGCGTGGTTTTTCCCGCATCAACGTGAGCGAGAATTCCAATGGTTATCTTCTTTTTCACAGCACGTTTCCCCCTTTCAATAGATTTCTTACCGATTATATCACATTTTCTTCTCTTTTTCAATACGATTATGAGTTTGCAAAACAATAAAAAAGAAAAGCAAAGTCCGAAATATCGGACATCTGGCGGTATATAATTAGTACGTAAAGCTTATAGTGGGCGAAAACTGTCCACAAAAAGAATTGAAACCGTTTTGGTGTTTCACACATTTTAAAAAATGTTGTTGATTTATAATAAAACTCGTGATATTCTTAAAAAGAAAGAAGATTTTTAAATACAAAAAGAGAAGAGGTTAGACAATGCTTGATAAGAAAGCCGTCTTAAAGCAGTATTTTGGACATTCGGATTTCCGTGCGGGGCAGGAAGAGGTGGTCAGAGCCATACTCTCGCGAAGAGATGCTCTTTGCGTTATGCCTACGGGTGCGGGAAAATCTGTTTGTTATCAAGTTCCCGCCCTCGTTTTCGAGGGTACTACCTTGGTTGTCTCGCCCCTTATTTCCTTGATGAAGGACCAAGTAAACGCACTCACGCAAAATGGTATTTCTGCGGCATATCTCAATAGCTCACTTACGGCATCGCAGTACGTCAAGGTGCTTCGCAACATTCGAAACGGGGTATATAAAATAATATATATTGCTCCTGAGAGACTCTCTGTGCTTGAATTTATTGATGCCTGCAGAGCTATAAAAATTGACCTTTTGGCAATCGACGAGGCTCACTGTATCTCGCATTGGGGGCAGGATTTTCGTCCGAGCTATCTGAAAATCGCCGACTTTGTCGACGCTCTCGGGTACCGTCCGACTATGGCTGCATTTACGGCGACCGCTACCGCTGAGGTCAAGGACGACATAGAGTATTCTTTGAAGCTCAAAAATCCCTTCCGAATTACAACGGGATTTGACCGCCCGAATTTAAGGTTTGAGGTTCGCAGACCTAAGAAAAAATTTGAGGAGCTGCTGCGTTTATTAAAGAGATACGATGACTCGTCGGGGATTGTCTATTGCTCCACCAGAAAAGCGGTCGAGGAGGTTGCGTGCAAGCTACAAAAGGAAGGCCTTTCGGTAACGATGTACCACGCGGGGCTTGAGGACGGCGTTAGAAAGGAAAATCAAGAGGATTTTGTGTATGACCGCAAGAGTATAATGGTTGCAACAAATGCCTTCGGTATGGGAATAGATAAATCAAATGTTTCCTACGTTATACATTATAATATGCCTCTTGACGTCGAGAGCTATTATCAAGAGGCTGGGCGTGCAGGAAGAGATGGTTCAAGGGCGGACTGCATACTCATCTACAACCCAAGAGACGTGATCACAAATCAATATCTTATCGAGGCGTCCGAGCAAACCCCCGAGATTAGCTACGAGGAATTCGAGCTAATGAAGGCGAGAGATTATGAGCGGCTGAAGCAGATGACCTTTTATTCAACGACAAATAACTGCCTTCGTAGCTTTATATTAGACTATTTTGGTGAAAGATCATCGGGCTATTGCGGAAACTGCTCTAATTGCCTTACGCAATTTCAAGATGTGGATATTACTGTCGATGCTCAGAAAATACTGTCTTGTATTAAACGCACGGGGCAGCGTTTCGGCAAAAAGATGATATGTGATATTTTAAAGGGAAGTAAGAACGAGCGTCTTATAGGACTCGGGCTTAACAATCAAACGACCTACGGCTTGATGGCAGACTACAAGCTGTACCACATTATGGAGCTTATCAGTTTTCTCGAACAAGAGGGATACGTAGAAACCTTTGGAAATAATTATCCTATGCTTGGACTTTTGCCAAGGGCAAGTGATGTTCTTTTCGGTGGCGAGAGAATCACTATGAAGCAAGCAAAGCCGAAGGAGCCTAAGCTCCGCAAGACAAAGAAAACAAGGGCGGCAAGTTCGGCAGAGGCGGTTGACCGCACGCTCTTATTAAGACTTAAGGCTCTCAGACGTGAGATAGCGGACGGGAAAAACGTTCCCGCCTATATAGTTTTTTCGGACGCAACGCTTATAGATATGTGCCGTAAGCTGCCGAAGAATACCGAGGAAATGCTTGACGTCTCAGGTGTCGGTGAAACCAAACTCAAAATGTACGGCGAAAGCTTTTTGCACGTTTTGAGGGAGTATTATAAAGTTCATTATGAAGAAAACGAATAGGAGGATATATGCCGCTTCAGATTATAAGACAAGACATAACAAAAATGCAGGTCGATGCCATTGTAAACACAACTAATGAAGAAATGGTAGGATACAGCGGAGTAGACCTTGCTATACACACTGCCGCAGGGCAGGGGCTTGACGACGAGTGCAAGACGCTCGCTCCGCTCGGACTCGGACAGGCAAAAATATCGGGTGGGTATAATCTTCCCGCGAAGTACGTAATACATACGTCGGGACCTATTTGGCGTGGCGGTAACTACGGTGAGGAGAAAATTCTTCGCTCATGCTACGTTGAGAGTCTTAAGCTTGCTGTTGAGAACGGCTGTGAGTCGGTAGCGTTTCCGCTTATAAGCTCGGGAGTTTATCAATATCCTAAAGATCAGGTTTTGAAGTTTGCAATTCAGGTCATCACTGAGTTTCTTTTCAATTATGAGTTAACGGTTTATATTTGCGTGTACGATAAGACGTCATACACTTTCAGTCGGAAGCTTTTCAAGGATATTAAGGACTTTATAGGAGACGATTATGAGCGTGAACAAAATTATAAACGTTTCCGACTTAGCATTTCTAAAAATAGAGCCCCTATAGTTGAGGATAAGGAAGACTGCTTTTTTGGCCTTTATGATGAAGAATCGGATTCTTGTACACTCGAAGAAAACGAGGAAATTGAGGAAGGATCCCATGATGAACCTGCGAAGGCACCCTTATATGAAATTTGCTGTTCTCCCACCGCAAATACACAAGAAGGTAGCACGCTTGAGGATTATCTTAAGAAAAAGGACGTGTGCTTCCGCGAGAGGCTTTTCGAGCTTATCGACGCGAGCGGAATGAGTGACGTTGAGTGCTACAAGAAGGCAAACGTGGACAAGCGAACGTTCTCAAAAATCAAGAGCAACAAGGATTATCGCCCCTCAAAGCAGACGGTCATAGCTTTTGCGATATCGTTGCATCTTGATTTTGATACAACGCAGGCACTTCTTGCGACTGTTGGCTTTACCTTGTCTCAAAACCTTGTTTTCGACAAGATTATCAGATATTTTATACAAAATGGAAATTACGATATTTTTGAGATAAATGAGGCACTGTTTGAGTTTGATCAGACACTACTTGGAAGCTTCTGAAAAGGTCTCTCGCAGAGCGACCAAACCTCCGTTTGTTAGTGATATAATTAAGTCACAATAAAACAAACGGAGGATTTTTATTATGGAAAAAATCAAGAACAATTTGACAGAGCTCGTATTTATCCTTGACAGAAGTGGCTCTATGGCGGGACTTGAGGCGGACACTATCGGCGGCTTCAACTCTATGATAGAGAAGCAGAAGAAGCTTGACGGAAAGGTATACGTGTCAACTGTTCTTTTTGACAACGTTAGCGAGGTTATTCATGACCGAGTTGACATTCGGAAGGTCGAGCCCTTGAGTGAGAACGAGTATTTCGTTCGTGGCTGTACAGCACTTCTTGATGCTGTCGGCGGTGCTATCCATCATATTGGTAACGTACACAAGTACGCACGCCCCGAGGACGTTCCTGAGAAGACGATGTTCATTATCACCACCGATGGAATGGAAAATGCGAGCCATAATTACAGTAGCGAGAAGGTCAAGTCGATGATTCGCCGCCAAGAGGAAAGGCACGGTTGGGAATTTATCTTTGTTGCGGCAAATATTGATGCCGTAGAGACGGCAGAGAGAATCGGTATTCGCCGTGAGCGTGCGGCAAATTATTCGCACACCAAGAAGGGAACAAAGAGATTGTATGATGCGGTTGAAAGCTACTGTTGTAGTTATAGAAAAGCGGCTCCCGATGCCGATATGGATGCCGAGTTTTATGCGTTTTTTAACGATCTTGATGATGAGGATAAGAAATGATGTACGTTATGGACGAGGGCTATGACGAGGAGATAGGCGAAGCTGTGAGGAGAGAGAAGTATATGAAAAAAGATTATATAAAAGCAGTTATGATAGGTCACGCGGTTGGGGACGCAATTGGAGTCCCTGTGGAGTTTTATTTGCGAAAAAACATAGAAAAGAATCCCGTTGCGGATATGCGAGGATACGGTACGTATGACGTGCCTGCGGGAACGTGGTCGGACGATACGAGTATGTCACTTGCGGCTCTTGACAGTCTTTCGGGCGGCGAGGTTGACTATTTTGATATAATGGTTAATTTCGCAAAGTGGCTAAATAACGGAGATTACACGCCAGCCGGAAAAAGTTTTGACGTGGGGCGTACTTGCCTACGTGCTATACTTAATTTTGCAGGCGTTGCATATTTAGAGGAACACGGATTCATTTTACCTCCCGGATTTGATATTTTTGAGTGCGGTCTTCGTGATGAGTATTCCAATGGAAACGGCTCGCTCATGCGAATTCATCCTTTTGTGCTTTATGCACACGCAAAGGGGCTTCCATTCGTTGAGTGGATTGATATTATAAAGAAGGCGTCAATGCTGACGCATGCACACAGCCGCTCTCAGATAGGCTGTATCATATATACTTCCGTGCTTATGGAATTGCTTAAGGAGCAGAGCCGTGCGGCAATAGTGAGAGGGCTTGAAAGAGCAAAAGCTGCACTTTCAGATCACCCTGAATCAGTACATTATGAAAGAATTTTCAAAGAGAATTTTTCTTTGCTTGCTCGCGACGAAATTAAAAGCTCGGGATACGTTGTCGACACTCTCGAGGCGGCAATTTGGTGCCTTCTTACAACCGACAGCTACCGAGACTGCGTGCTTAAGGCTGTAAATCTTGGCGGCGATACCGATACTGTTGCCGCAGTTGCAGGCGGACTTGCCGGGGCACTCTATGGCTATGATGCAATTCCCGAGGAATGGAGAAATACACTTATAAAGAGGGAGTACATTGAAAAGATGTGCGAGACTTGTGCTGAGAATTGGGGTTAATATTATTACATTATCCCCCGAGTTATAGCAATCGGTTTTTGTTAGACAAAAAAATAGCAGGACATTTGCCCTGCTCATTTTGTGAACATCCTTTCTCATAAAAGAAACGGCTTTTTTATAAGTCGTTTTCTTGCAGTTGGAGTTGTATTTGTGTAGTAAATACA
Source organism: Clostridia bacterium (assembly GCA_017503865.1). Taxonomy (GTDB): domain Bacteria; phylum Bacillota; class Clostridia; order Oscillospirales; family CAG-272; genus HGM12713. The sequence continues at coordinate 9,549 of JAFVSI010000009.1, forward strand.
TTATAGCACACGCATCGTAAATTTTCAATGTAAAGCTTTAAAAAATATCCCGAGGCTATTGACAATTTCGTTCGAACGAAGTATAATATCAACAGAAGGCTTCGTTCGAGCGAAGCGTAGAGGAGGAAGCAGATGATCACTGTACAACAAGCGGCAGAAAAATGGGGAGTTACACCGAGGCGTGTGCAAGATCTTTGCAAACGCGGAGAGATAGTTGGTGCGACAATGTGGCACCGAAGCTGGATGATACCCGCAGCTGCCGAGTATCCACGCCGTTCGGCAGAGGAGAAAAAGGCGTCTGCAAGTGACGATATGCCCCTTCCGAGAAAGACTCCTTTTCTATATATGAGCGACCTATACAGAACACCCGGCTGTGCAGAGGAGAGCATAAAGTCACTCGAGTACAATCACGAGGCACAGGTGCTTTTTGAGGCGGAGATAGCTTATGCACGAGGGGATATTGATTTTGCTTATAATAATGCAAAATATCTTCTCGGTAAGCATTCGGGCTTTTATGCCGTTCTTTCGGCAGGTATGATTCTCGGTATTTGTGCGATGTGGCGTGGAGATATTGAGATGTGGAACAAGGCGAAGATACATATTTGCGAAGCACCCGCGAAGAACGATAATGACCGAGATATTATGACTCTTGCTCTCACGGCACTTGACAGTATGGTGTATAATACGACCTCGTTCCCCGATTGGTTCAAGATAGGCTCTTTTGAGCTGCTTCACCCCGACGCAATGCCTGCGGCAAAGGTATATTATGCTAAATATCTTTATGCGCTTGGCTATGCTGTGGCATCGGGAGAATACGAGATAGAGGGAGTCAAGGGGCTCTCACTTATGAAAATGCTGCCCTATACCATTGAACCGATGATCTCGCAGGCAATGGCGGACAAGACGGTTATAGCCGAGATATATCTAAGGCTTACCTGTGCCACTATATACCACAACAGCGGCAACGATAAAGAGGCAATAAGGCATATCGACAGGGCTATCGCACTGGCTCTTCCCGACGATCTTTTCGGTCTTCTTGCCGAATATCGCAGAACGCTCGACAGCTTGCTTGACGACCGTCTCTCTCTTGTGAGCCGCGATGTATATGAAAGGGTAATGAAGCTCTATAAGAAATATATCGTCGGTTGGTCTGCTCTTAGCGGTGCCGTCAGAAACAGAAATCTTATTACCACCCTTACCACCCGTGAGCGAGAGGTCGCAAAGCTTGCGGCATTCGGAATGTCAAACGCCGATATTGCCGAGAGACTTCACATTTCTCTCGCATCTGTAAAGCAGTCTATAAGAACAGCCATTTACAAAAGCGGAGTTGAAAATAAGGCGGCTCTTGCTTCGATACTTTAATAGCCAAAAAGTCCCAAAAAGGATATACTCGGGCTCGAAAAAAATAGCCTAATTTTTCGGTTTTGGGTAATGGTCAAAAAAATAGAAATCCTGTATACTGTTAACAAGAACGGTAGACAGGATTTTTTGTTTTGCAGAGGAGATGACAATGCCAAATTCAAAGCACAAAGAGGGTGATCTCTATAAGGTCATCGAGGCCTTTGGAGAGCACTTTGAAATTAGGTACGGCTACTACGAGGAGTTCGAAAGAGATAGCGGAGAGCCGATACCGATATATCCCGACTTTAAGAAGGATCCGCATTACACCGCGAGGGGCGAGCCCTTCGTGACGGCAATGCAGGATATGTGCGAGTGTGCACAGTTCAAGGCATCGGGACTTTATGATGAATGCTGCGGAAATTGCAAGCACTTCCGCAGGGGAGAAGAGCTAATAGGTGTTTGCGAGTATGCTTCGGAGGTAAAATGATGAAAACAACTAAATCGGTAATAATAAGAATGAGCATAATGCTCGTGATAGCGGCACTGCTCGTGGGTGCTTTGGCGGTAACGGTAAGTGCCGCGACACAGACTCTAAGCTACGTCGAGCGTACCGTGAACCCGAGTACAAAGGCGGTAACGGCTACTACCAAGAGTGCTACGGCAACTGTGGTGACGGCAAGTGACACTGTGCTTGGTGAGGCAGGAAAAGAGACTTATTACGTTGTTTCGAGCGAAACAACAATTGATAAGTACGTTACGGTAAACGGAACGGTCCACCTCATTATCGGAGCAAAATATGATCTTGGAACCAAGAACATAACAGTACCCGAGGGTGCAACGCTTCACGTACACGAGGCATCGGGTGTTTCGGGTGCGTCTCTGAATTTAAACGCGATCAACCTGAAGAGTGAGAGCAGTAACGTCTATATTCACGGCGGTACGGTCAATGCTACGGGACCAATAGGTACCACCGGGGTAAACGGCTTTGGTGACGTTGTAATATACGGCGGTACTATTACGGCGAAAAATATTGGAGTTGGGGCTACCGATTTTGGAGACCTTACGGCAAATCTTGTGGGAATATACGGTGGAAATATTACCGTCAATACTGATACGTACCTTGTTCCCGCTATCGGAATGACCGGCGGAGATATTAAAACAATTGAAATACACAACGCGACTGTAAGTGCAAAAAAGCTTCCCGTGAAAGGCACTGCGAGTGACAATGTGACACCCGTTATAGGTATAAGGTCGGGTACTGCTGAGGAAATAATTATAAACAAGTCAAATCTTAAGGTGTACTCCCATTCTATTGATGATGATAAGTATACCGCTAATCATAGCGGTCCTCCCATAGGCAGTGGAACTGACAGCACCACCCACAGCATTACGATAACTGACAGTATTATCGATATCGATAGCTCAAATAAGGCTGCCGGTATAGGAAGAGGATTTGATGACACCAGCATATGTGAGAGCATAACGGTCAGCGGAAGTACTATTTACATTTGTTCTGGACCGTATCTCTACAGCCAAGAGGAATACAGTGCGGGACTTGCGGCAAAGAACGTCACAGTCACTTCAAGTGACATAAAGGTTGAGTTTGACAATATTATTACCAACGATCCTTCGGGCTGGGGCATCTATGCTGACGAAACACTTACCATAAACAGCGGAAGATTTGATTTTAAAGAAACAAAGTACGGAATCGAGAGCAAGGGTACTTTGACCATAAACGGCGGTTTGTTTAACAGTGCCGTTACGGGCGTGACAGGTAAGGATAGCAACGGCAACGACGTTTGTGCTCATACCATAACGATAGAAGGGATTGGCATTAAGGATATAGGCGAGATAAAGCTTGAGTCGGGAAGCTACGATATCGGAAACTATAAGAAAAATTTTGTTTCGGATAAAATAACCGTTTATGCTTCGCCCAAAAATGCCGTTACAAGTGTAAAGGTCGGATCGACTGTTTACGGTGGAAGGTTTACGGGTACTACCGAAAGAGTGGGAACCTTTTTCCCGATCTGTAATTGTAGCTCGTTCACCGACGGCTTGTGTGACAACTGCGGCAGCCGTGAGCCCGCAGAGATTGTTGACGGCTACTATCTCATAAAAGATATTGACGATTACCTCTATTTTAAGGACGTCGTTGAGGGCACCCTCAAAAACGGCGCTGCCCCGAACGGCAAGATAAATGCAAAGCTTATGACCGATCTTACACTCGGTTCGGGAACAACTAAGAAGAGTGAAGGCTCAAGCTACAGCGTCAGCGTTCAGACCTCGGGCGTGAGTGTTGGCACGGAAGAGTATCCCTTTAAGGGAATATTTGATGGCAACAACCATACCATTACCTTCTGGAACAACTCCCCCAAAAGTGAAGAAGTTACAGGGCTCTTTGTTGCGGCAGAAAATGCGACCATCAAAAATCTGACCGTGTCGGGAGGTGTTTACTCATCCGTTGGCAGCGGATCTGTGACCGGCGGAATAGTTGGAATTACAAAAGGCGATAAGGTTACGATAGAAAACTGCATAGTAAACGCAAATTATTATCTTTCGGGGCATATTATCAATCTTTACTCGCCATTTGGCGGTTTTGTGGGAAAGAACGAGGCTACCGAGCTTATACTGAATAACGTAGCGTACGTTGGCGGCTTTACACCGTACAATGCTTCATGTCTTGCTTTTATAGTAGGAGACAGCAACAGCGGTGCGGCTGTGAAAATATCCAACTCGTATATTTTCTCAAATCCTATCTTTTCGAGATCTGATCCAAGCGACAATGCGATTTTCTGCAACAATGAGGAAGATACCTACGTTACAAATTCCTATACGAGAATACTCTTTACCATTGTGAGCGGCGGTAGCGGAGGAATGAATAGGCATAATGACAGCAATAAGTTGGGTGATAATGAGATTTATAGCGTCAGTGACAAACAGGTAGCAAACGGTTACCTCGCTTATGTTATCAATCAGGGAGCTTCGAAGAATATATGGAAGCAGACTCTCGGAGGTGATACTCCCGATGCTACTCCGAACTTCACGGGTAAGGACGTACAATATAATTTTGGCACCCAGACGTACGACAATCACGAGCATACCTTAAGCCACACGCTCGGCAAGGTGAATACCGAGAACGATACTATTATCGTATCCTGTGCGGGTTGCTCGGCGGACGGAGACATTATGGTTACTATCACACCGCCTGCTACGGAGTATTACGTACCCGGAAAATATGATTACGGTGTTACGGTAACGAACGCAAACGGACTTAGCATCAATTATACTAAGAATGGTGAGCCTATAACCTACGTTCCAAGTAGTGCAGGTAACTACACCGCATCTGTTACGGCAGGGAACGTTACGGCATCGGTTGAATATACGATAGCAAAGTACAATACGCCTCCGCAAAACGTATATGCCAAAACGGCGGTTCTTGATACTATGGAGCCCTCCGCAGTTGAGCTTGGTATAGGAGACAACATTTGGAATTATTCTATCAGCAATTATACTATAGAGCTGACAGACGAGGCTCTTTATCACGATCAAACAACCTACAATTACAAAATAACACCCACAGGCACCAGCAGTAGCAACAATATTGACGTCATTACGGGAACCGTCGAGATCAACGTTAGAGATGTAACGCCACCGAGCGTGAGCGTTGAATTAGATGAGAGCGACATCGCCCTCGATACAAACAGCGACGGAACGATAAATTATTTTGTTAAGTCGGCAAAGAAGCTTAAGGTATCGGCAAGCGATCCTCGCGGCTCTGGAGTTAGCAAGGTAGAGTATTTCATAAGCGACGATCCCGCGGCTGACCTCTCAACAGCAGTTTTCACAGAGGTTGTGAACGGCGAGATCGAGCTGCCCGCAAACGCAACGTTCTTCGTATTCGTGAGGGCAACTGACAACGAGAATAACAAGAAGACAGTTTACACCGACGGCTTCGTGAGTTATGCCGACAGTGTAAGCGAGACGGCGTCTATTGAGTACACAAAGTTTACCGATGATCCTACAATAAGCTTGAATCTTAACGGAAACACGGTTGAAAAGGTAATGCTCGGAGAGGACTTGACACTTTCCGCTGATACCGATTACAGCGTTTCCGAGGACGGCATACTAACCCTCGTGGGAGATAAGCTTGACGAACTCGAAGAGGGTACGTACGAGATAACCGTACACTACTTGCCGAGAGGTGAGGAATATCTTGGGGCAAGCTATTGTGAGGAGCCTGCAACAAATACTATTACTCTTACAGTATACAAGGCGGCAGGTAACGTCACTATTACAAGCGATATAGGCAAGGAATACGACTCAAGTGCAGTCGGTCAGCCGACTGTTAATACACTCAGCGGCGGCGAAAAGACGTTTGAGTTTAGAGTCGACGAAGAGGGAAGTGCATACAGCACCGAAGCACCGAAGAACGTAGGAAAATATATCGTTCGCGTGACGGTTGCCTCTGACGATTACTACACAGAGGCATCGGCAGAAAAATCCTTTGAGATAACAAAGGCTCCGCTTGAGGTCAAGGCAAATGCACACACGGTAGCCTATGGCGAAGCTCCCGCAAATAACGGAGTAAGCTATATTGGCTTCAAGGGCACCGAAAACGAGGGAGTTCTTGGCGGTACGCTTGCGTACAGCTACGATTACGAGCAGCTCGGTGCAGCAGGGGAGTACACGATAACTGTCGGCGGTTATACGAGTGATAATTACGAGATAACCTTTACCGAGAGCGTTCTCACTGTTGTTCAAAGGCAAGCATTCTTTAATACCGAGCCCCAGTCGGTAATGAAGGGTGAGAGCATCGATACTACAAAATATACACCTGAGCGACTTCTTGACGGACATTATGCAGTTGTTGCCCCTGAAAATGGCGAGCTTGTGATAAGCAAGATATTTGACGAAAACGGCGTAGATGTTACGGCGAATTACGCTATAAATCATATTTCAAAGGGTACGTACCACTGCTACGATACCGCTTATACAAGCGACGGAACAAATCACTGGAATGCGTGCGTGGTAAGTGAGTGTACCGAGATTATAAACTATGCACCTTGTGAGGGCGGTGTTGCCAACTGTTCTACAAAGGCACTCTGCAGTACGTGTAAAAAGTCTCACGGCGGAGTAGATCCCCTTGTGCACAGTTTTACAGATTATGAATCCGACGAAAATGCCAACGAGGATTATGACGGTACAAAGACTGCATACTGCGATTACGGTTGCGGTGAGACCGATACTCAAATAGATCAGGGAAGCCGTCATACAATAGTACTCGAAGGTCTTGTCTCGGATAGCATTACCTCAGCTGATAAGGAGTCACTTGAGGACATCGTTGACGATATAGATGCGATAATTATGTTCGGTGACATTACCGGTGAGCAGGTTGAGGAACTCGAGAATGCTAAGGCAGAGGCGGAAGCTCTTATAAGCGAGATAGACGGTATCGAGGCTGAAAAGACCGAGATCAAGGAAGCTCTTGCATCATATAGCGACGAGACACTCAAGGCAAGTGATAAGGCAGATATTGAGGTTATCCTCGAGGATATCAATAATCTTCTTGCTACCGACAAGCTCACCGAAAGCGAGAGAGCAGAGTTTGAGGTGGCAAAGGCAGATGCCGAGAAGCTTTTGAGTGAGGTAGAGGAGCTTATTCCCGATACCACCGAAGAGACGGAGGCTCAAAATACCGATACCAATAAGTCTGACGAAGATGAGAAGGGCTGCGGAAGCACCATTGGTGCAACAGGCATCGCACTCGTTGCAGTTTTTGGAATCGGCGTGACAGTTCTCCAAAAAAAGAAAGAGGATTGATCTAACACAGAGATAACCAAAACAAAAAATTCACAGGGCAGTTCGTTTGAACTGCCCTGCTTTTTTAGGTAAGCAAAAGCTCGATGTATTTTTCATATATTTAGCCCTTGGAGCATAGTTTTTAACAAAACAAAAAGGAGAGAAGGCTATGTTTGCAAGTATAATATCTTTGATTTCAAATTTTTTGCACCTGATACTCGGTATAGGTACGCCCGGAAAATATCCGCCGCCGCTTAGCTCCGAGAAGGAAAGGGAATATTTCACGCTTTTGAAGACCAAGAAGGACGAGGCAGCTCGCGAAGCACTGATACTTCACAATCTTCGGCTCGTCTCGCACATAGTGAGAAAATACTATGCCTCAAGTCCAAACCAAGAGGATCTCGTCTCGATTGGCACCGTCGGGCTTATAAAGGCGGTCGACAGCTTTTCCGACACAAACGGTGCCCGCTTCGCGACCTATGCGTCAAGGTGTATTCAAAATGAGATACTAATGCACTTTCGTTCGCAAAAGAAGCTGGCACAGGAGGTGTCGTTATCCGAGACTATTGACGTTGACAGGGACGGAAATCCGCTTACGTATATTGACGTTATTTGCAGCGAGGACAACGTGGCTGACGACGTTGAGATAAAAATACGCACTCAAAAGATGATGAGGCTACTTAAAACGGCACTTACTACGAGGGAGAGACGTATAATCACTATGCGTTACGGTCTTGGGGAATCAAAGCCGCTCACGCAAAGGGAGACTGCCGAGCGGCTCGGCATTTCCCGCTCATACGTCAGCCGCCTCGAAAAAAGTGCCATATCAAAGCTTCGTGGGGAATTTGATAAATAAAAAGTAACGGAACGCGACTGCGTTCCGTTACTTTTTTATTGATATGTTTTTACGCGATGGACTCGAGATAATCAACAACGTCACCGACAGTTGTGAACTTACGGATGTCATCATCCTGAATCTCTATACCGAATTTGTCCTCACACTGCATAACGAGATCGGCAAGCTCAATAGAATTGATGCCGAGGTCATTCGAAAGCTCTGCATCAAGGGTAATGTCAGCCTCATCTATCTGAAGCTCATCAACAAGAAGTCTTACAAACTTTTCGTACATATTTTTCCTCCGAAATAATAATCGATTTTACAAATATCGCTGCCTATTTTGGTAAAGCGAACTACTTCAGTTATCAATTATACAGTACCAATAGCTGTTTGTCAAGAAAAAATATGAAATAAAGTAAAAAAACGGCTCACTTAGTTTCTCGGGAAAACTTTTTTAAGTGAGCCGATATTCTTATACGAAAATTTTTCTATACTGTTTGCCCTCAAGAGCCGCCTCGAGGGTGGGGAGAACGAGCGAAAAATCTGCCACGAGGGAATGTGGTTTCTTTTCGGGATCGTCTTGTCTCATAGGCACGAAATAGACGCATTTTCTATTCAAAAGAGCTGCAATATTTTTCATATTAGCCGACAGTGCATCGTTTGATGCGAGGGTTATAACAAGCGGGCGGTCACCTCTTAGATGTGCCTTTGCCGCCATACAGACCGCCGTATCGGTAATTCCCGACGCGAGCTTTGCAAGGGTGTTTCCCGTGCAGGGGCAGATTATCATTGCGTCAAGCGAAATGCTCGGCCCGAGAGGCTCTGCGTCGACTATGGTGTGTATTATGGGGTGATTGGTTATCTTCTCCACCTCACTTATAAGAGCCTTTGCCTCGCCGAAGCGAGTGTCGGTCGAAAAGACGGTCTCGCTCATTACGGGCACGACCTCGTAGCCCTTTTCAACAAGAAGGCGAAGCTGTTCGAGAGATTTTTTGTGTGTACAAAACGAGCCGCAAAATGCAAAGCCTATCATAATTGTCTTGCCTCCCTTGATATGATTTTTATTATGCTGTCTGCGATAAGCTCTCCTGCACTCTCGGGGGCATATTTGCCGGGAAGAGAGGGAGCCCAGCTTATGTTTGAGCTAAGCTCGTGTACGGCGGCAAGGTCAAATCCGCCCGGGACTGATGCAAGCTCGACGAGCACCGTACTTTTGTCTACTTTTTCAAGAAATTCTTTATTAAATATCATATGGGGTACGGTATTAAATATCATATCGTAGCCACAGGTAAGGGGCTCTGACCAATGCTCACCCTCGATTTTTACCGTCTTATAACCAAGAGTTTCGGCAAAGGCGAGGTCGCTGTCCTTTCTTGCCGCGACAGTTACTTTGGCACCGAGTGCCGAAAAAAGCCTTGAAAGCTGCTTTGAAATTCTACCGAAGCCCGCAATGCCGATACTTGCCCCTGATATTGTGTGGCTGAGGGTGTTCATAGCTACAGACAATGCCGCCTCGGCAGTTATATAGGCGTTCTTGATCTCAAGGGACTCAACTGCAAGAAGGTCGTGAACGCTGTGTCCCTTATCCCTTGCCATAGATGCGAAATGCTCGGGCAGCTTTCCGCCTATGATGAGTGCCCCGGGCTCTGATAGGCGGAGAACGCTCAGAAGCTTGGTCTCGCCAAGCTCTCCGTCCTTGTCAAGCGGGGCGTTTATGTGAGCACCGTCGGCACTTACGGGGAAGGGTAAAATAATCACCGAGGCGTCCTTCAGCGTCTCGGCGGGGGACGTTTCTCTTGTAATTTTTGTTTGCCGCAGACCTTGACACAAGCCTATATCGAGCCCTGTGACCGAGATTTTAGCTCCCGTCTCGGCAAGACGCATAATGGCGTACAGCTGCCGTCTGTCGCCACCAAGCACCGCTATTTTTATATTATCATATATCATAAAAAATACCTCACAAGCAAGATAAAAAACGATCTACGTTAATAATCTTATGATGCTTACGAGGCATTTGACATATTAAATTACGGGTTATTTTCAAAAGAAAATTCAAACGAGAATTTTTCTGCATCTGCAATTATCACCCGTTGCGATGAGGACGGAGCGGGTAGCTCCTTCCCCTCGGGGAGAGGTGAGTGCGAGCCGAGGATCAGGGTATTGCAGCTATTTATGAAAACTTCTTGAAGCTCCGCATTCTTGCCAAGTAAAGAAAGTCTGTCGGCATAGAATATAGCTCCTTCCTTAGTTCTCAAAAGGAAGGATATTATCCTTCTTGACGAGACGATGGCACTGTCCTCACGCGGTACGTAAAGAATGCTTGAACCAACGCGTGTAAGCTCTTCGCTTTTATAAAGTGTGGGAGAGACACCGTTTTCTATCGCTAATTTCGTAATGTCCTCGAGAATGAGAATATCGTTGCTTGTTTTTGGCTCGGGTAGATATAGGTCGTGTACTACAACGTTGCCGAAAAATTTGTCGAGTGAGGAAATGTGCTTTGGGTGGTAGTGGGTGAGCACGAGCGTGTCCGCCTCAACGAATGCCTGCTCTCTTGCCCATTCGTAAGCATTGTAGAGGGAAGAATATGTGCCGTCGGATACGTCTATTATCAAAAGCTCACCGTCGTCTGCAACTGCCACTGAGTCGCGTCCGCCGTCACTTGTATAGACCGCTCTTATCTGTGTATTTGTCGCATTGTATATCAAAAGGCAGACGCAGAAGGATGCAAGGGCGAGTGCGGGTGGAGCAAAGAGCCATCTTTTCTCTTTTAGCTTTACTGCAAAAAGCACGGCAAGAGAGAATGTCATTGCCGTTATTATTACGCCTGCAAAAACGTGTCTTAGGGAGACTGCGGAAAACTCGAAGGCTGAAAGATATGCTGCGAGGCTTGTGATAAGAGAGGCGAGAAATTCGGTCGCGTGACAGAGAAGTGAGCCGACAAAAGAGACTTTTCCAAACAAAAGAGTAAGTACGCTAATAGCGAGATAGACCTCGCCGAGCGGAGTTACTGTAAGGTTTGCGATAGGTGAAATTACCGACGTTTCACCAAATGCTAAGTAGAATATTATACATATAAAGACGTTTGCCGAAAGAGTGACTGTCAGTGCTCCCGCGATTTTTCTTATTGAACGCAAAAATATTTTGACGAAGCCCTTTTTGCTCTCGGGCTTTCTTTTTCGCAGTTTCGAAAGAAGCTCGGAATAAAGTACGATGCCGAGCGTTGCGAGAAAGGAGAGCCAAAACGAGAGTGAGCCTACCGATACGGGAGATACGAGAAGAATAAGCATACCCGCCACCGAAAGAGAGGTGAGTGTGTCGGACTCACTTGAAAGGTAATAACAAAGATATGCCACAAGAAGCATAAGCACCGAGCGTGAGGCTGAGAGTGAAAAGCCCGAGACTGTCAGCAAAAGTAGCGAGAGAGCGGTCGTTGCGATGCACCGAATAGATTTTCGAATCTTTAATCTCGTCAACAAAAAGTCGAAGGCACCTACGAGCAGAGAAAGGTGAAGTCCGCTTACAGCAAGAAGATGAGAGACTCCCGAACGTCTGAAATCTCTCACAACTCTGCCCGATAGCATTGACGTATTTGAGGTGAGAAATCCGAGGGAGAGTGCGGCGGAGTCGGGCTCCAACAATTCACAGAAGATATTTCGTATGCGGTGGCGGAGCTTTGCCGACGCGACCGACAGAGAAAATCCGTCAAATTCCTTTAGTATCACGAGGTCCTTGTCAAGTGTTGAGGTTATTTCAAGGTTTACGTCGCTTGGAAGGATTGTCTCTGAATTGCTTTCAGCTATCTCTATTTTCCCTAAAAGCAAGAGGCGGTCACCCGCCACGTAATCTGCCTCGTGAGAAAAATTAAGGTATGCCCTTTGTCCTATTTTGCCCTTATCGGTCGATAATAGAATCCCCTCGTATCTCGTGGAATATTTTGAGTTGTATTCGGTTTCTAAAACTACAAACTCTATCGGTGCGTTTTCTGCCGTGTATTTTTCGAGTCTCTTAAGAGGCAGGTCGATAGCAAGGAGTGAGGAGGCGAGCGAAATAGATATGAAAATTGCACATATAGCAGCCTCTATGAGCCCGTACTTTCGTTTTTCTATACGCCACGATAGGAAGAAAAGAAGGGCGGTTGCCAAAATGCTTGCGGCAAGGATTGCAATCTTCCCAAATATGCCGAGCGTCACCGCGAGAAGCGATGTGCCGATAAAGCAAAAACAAAAGAGACATAGAGGTCTTTTATAAAAAATTCCCATAATCTACGTCTCCTTTTTATTTTGTAAATTGGTGTTTGTGGGGGTGTTTATTATGTGGGGGAGAACCATTTTTTGCAAAATAGGTTTTCCCCCGCATAAAGCATCACACACATAAATCAAAGTTTAATTTTAATTTCGGTAGCAATGCCGAGAATTCTTGCGTCTCCCGATTCGAAATCCTCGGGGGCGAGGAGAATGGGGGAATAGTCCTCGTTTTCGGGGATAAGCCTGACTCCCTTTTTATCCTTTGAAAAGCGTTTTACCGTTGCACTGTCGCCACCGACAAGGCAGGCGACTATGTCTCCGTTTTCGGCATACTGCTGTTTCTTGAAAAGCACAAGAGAGCCGTCTATCATACCGATGTTTTTCATACTGTCTCCCCTTATCGTGAGGAAAAAGAAGTCGTTAGAATCGTCAACGTCAGCTATCTCGTAGCCAAGCAAGGTCTCTTCGGTGATTATCGGACTTCCCGCACGAATTTCTCCTATTATAGGTATCTGTGTGCCTCTCTTGGCGGTAATGGGACTACCTGAGTCGAAGAAATAATTTATGCCTACGTCAAAATATTCGGCAATTTTTTGGAGCTTGTCTGCCTTCGGCACAGTGCGACCGTACTTCCAGTCGGCAAGAGTAGAGGGAGATATTCCCGTATCCTTCGACACGCGGTATGCGGTAATTTTGTGCATTTTGAGCAAATTTTCAAAGCATTGGTAGTTCATTCGGACACCTCTTTGATATATTTCACAATATTTCGGAAATCCGTAATAAACTATTGACATTATTTCGGTTTTCCGATATAATCTTGTCAAGATATATTATACAACATATGTCGAAAAATGTCAATAAATAATCGAAAATTTAGAAATGAGGTGATTAAAGAAAATGTGTGAAATTTGCGGAGGGTATTTCTGCTATCCGTCGTGCCCGTCTTATGATGGAGATAGTGCTGAGCTTGGAAGAAGACTGTTTTGGTGTTCTTCTTGCGGCTGTTCAATACACGAAGCTGACGGATATAGTGTTGACGGTGAATTCGTATATTGTGAAGATTGCGTACAAAAGCGAGATGATGCAGATGAAGGAAATTGATAAGAACGACATCAAGAGGGCGGAAGATTATTTAAAGGGGTACTGTATAAACGGAAAGCTTCTGCGTCTTGAAAGATATGAAAGGGAATATTTTGGTGATAAAGGAGCTTGCGATTTTGAGGGAATTGGTGAAGTACCTCTTGCGAGGGCAAGAATGTATGAGGTGAGACACTTTATAAATTCGCTCCCTAACAGCGACGAAAAGCTTTTTCTTTATTACCGTTACATAAAGGGGGAAACGGTAGAGCGGTGCGGGGAGCTGCTCGGGCTTTCAAGAAGCTCTGCCTTCAGGCTAAAAATCAGAGCTGTCAAAATAGCTGCAGAGGAGTTGGCGAAAACAGATGTGCAGTGAGGCTTTAGAAAGTTCTAAGTATAGAAAATTTTTCTTATCGGGGAAAATACACAGTTTGTTAACAATTTTGGTGTAAAATCAAGTCGAATGAAGAAAAAGAGGTGGCAAAATGGGGAAATTTGACGGAATACTTCTTTGCTCGGACTTTGACGGCACCTTTGCATCAAACGGAGTGCCGATAGAGGCAAATATGAAGGCAATCAAATATTTCAGAGAAAACGGCGGTCTTTTTACACTTGCGAGCGGACGCAATTACGAATTTTTGACACCGCTTTTCAAGGGATACGATTTTGGCGTTCCTATGATAAATATGAACGGTGCTTTGATATATGATTTCGACAGCAAAAAGATACTTTCGGAGCGTACAATGAAGGGAGTAACTCTCGAGAAGATACGTCGCATCGTAGCCGAGGTCGGGGGAGTAAGCCATATAAATCTCTTTACTAAAAGAGGATTCAGAAAATTAGATATAAGCGGCGGTCAGGCTCCTTCGACAGAGGAGTACGGCGATCTCTACAAATTTGCCGTGAGGGTGTTCGGTGAGAAGCCCGAGGGTGACAGGGCAAAGGAGCTCATTAAAGGTATTATGACGGAGCACGTAATAGAGAGAAGCTCGTCAAATTACGTTGAGGTGCTTGAGCCTGAGTCGACAAAGTCTCCTAATACGCTCGCCTTAAAAAAGGCGGTGGGAGCACATACTCTCGTTTGCGTAGGTGACTACGAAAACGATATCGAAATGATAAAAAGTGCCGACATAGGCTATGCGGTCGACAATGCCATTGACGAGCTTAAGGCGGTTGCCGATAGAGTGACCGTTTCCTGCAAAGATGGGGCAATAGCTAAAATTATCGAAGAGCTTTAAACAAAAAATGCCGAGGCTTTGCCTCGGCATTTGTCATATAAATAGAGAATAAAAGTTCTTTTTTAGGTCTTGAAAGAATAAACTTTTCTCGAATCAAAGCTGATCCTTTATCTTAGCGATGCACTCCGCACAAATTCTCTTGCCGTTGAAATAAATAACGTCGTTTGCATTGTTACAGAAGGTACAGCAGGGTTGATATTTCTGGAGCACGATCTTGTCACCGTCGGTAAATATCTCAATAGAATCCTTTACGTTTATGCCTAAAATAGTGCGAAGCTCCTTGGGAAGAACTATTCTTCCAAGCTCGTCAACCTTTCTTACTACTCCCGTTGATTTCATAATTTTATCTCTCCTTTGCCTTGTTTATATGTTTTTCGGATTTTAGGGGAAATCCTACTCTTTAACTTTTATGATGACATTATAAAACATTTTTTTTTGCTTGTCAACACGAAATTGGTAAATTTTGGTCAAATTAGAAAAAATTTATAATTCGATTTAGCATATTATGTCAAATAAGGTTGAATAGAGTAGAAACGGCTCGTATTTTCAAATTTTGCAAACGAAGTTTCTACCTTTAGGTAATTTATCGAACGGTTTGATTTTGTTAGTCGGTGTCTTCACGTAAGAGGTAAAACGATGATACGTGGTAGGGGAGGGGCTCGCTCCTCCCGCCTCAAACGATAAATGGCAACAAAAGGAATTGGTTGTAGATAAAGGTTTAACACTCATTTACAATAAATTCTTTTCGTATCTTTTTTCGGGAGGAGCAAGCCCCTCCCCTACCGTGTTTTCGGGTATCGCACATTTTCGGTTTAAATCAAACACACCTATAAACACCAATTTGTCTAAAGGTGTTTAAGCTTTGCCATTTTGTGTCAATAATAGCGGAGAAGTATTTTTAGGGGGCGTTTAATATGATAAAGGGAACGCAGAGGCAGATGGTAATGGTACGCACCTCTGAGAGCGAGAGCTTTGAGATGGCATATTTCGTAGTTCGCTCCGGAGTGGGGGCAGAGAAGAGTGAAAAGAGTATGATAGATGAGGCAAACAGCATAGTCTCGTCTGTCATAGGCGGTTCGTCGGCGGCAAAAAGAGAGAAAAGAAAACGGGTGCTTCGCCGCATTCTTGTTTTTACGGTAGGGGCAATATTCGGTGCGGTTGCACTTGGAATTACGCTTGCTTTGTTTTTTATCGTATAATGTAGAAAAGCTAATACAGCAAAGCTGTTGACTTTGATGTATAAGTATGCTATAATTATTGGAGTTTAAATTGTATAGTACGCCTCAGTGAGATATTTCGGGGAGCGGTGTCGAAATATTTTCGGGGCGAGTCTTTGTGTGCAAAAAATGCACTGTAATTTGAAAAAAGGAGAATGTATGCCAAAAAAAGCAAAAGGCAAGATTAAGATTATTCCGCTTGGCGGACTTAACGAGGTGGGAAAAAATCTCACCGTTATTGAATATGAAAATGACATAATAATAGTAGACTGCGGTCTCGGCTTTCCCGACGAGGAAATGCCCGGTGTTGACCTTGTAATCCCCGACGTGAGCTATCTTGAGGCAAATGCTGACAAGATTCGCGGAATGGTGCTCACTCACGGACACGAGGACCATATAGGAGCGATACCTTACGTGCTCCGTCAAATAAATATGCCGATATACGGCACAAAGCTGACTCTCGGTATTATCAAGAACAAGCTCGAAGAGCACGTTCTTCCCGCTCAGCCTCAGCTCGTCTGCGTTAAGGCGGGGGATACCGTTAAGCTCGGACAGATGTCGGTTGAGTTTATTCACGTAAATCACTCGATAGCAGACGCTTGCTGTCTTGCTATCACAACACCTCTCGGTGTTATCGTACACTCGGGAGACTTTAAGCTTGACGTCACGCCTATTGACGGTGATATGATGAATATAACGAGGCTCGGAGAGATAGGCAAGAAGGGAACGCTCCTTCTTATGTGTGAGTCAACGAATGCCGAGAGACCGGGGCATACTCCGTCAGAGAAGAAGGTCGGAAAGTCGCTTGAAAACATCTTCGCGGCAAACGTCGACAAGAGAATAGTTATAGCAACCTTCTCGTCAAACGTTCACAGAGTACAGCAGGTCATTGACGTTAGTGCAAAGCACGGCAGAAAGGTCGCGGTCACAGGACGCAGTATGCTCAATATCGTGGGTGCGGCAGTCGAGCTTGGATATATGAACGTGCCAAAGGGCGTTCTTGTTGACGTAAACGATATAAAGCGTTTCCGTCCCGAGGAGATCACCCTTATTACTACGGGTAGCCAGGGTGAGCCGATGTCAGCTCTTTACAGAATGGCATTTGGCGACCACTCGCAGATAACGCTTGATTCAAAGGACCTTGTAGTGCTTTCCTCAAGTGCTATTCCCGGAAACGAAAAGCTTGTTGGAAGGATAATCAACGAGCTTACTAAGAACGGAGTCAGCGTGCTTCACGACGCAGTTGTTGAGGTCCACGTTTCGGGACACGCATGCCAAGAGGAATTGAAGCTTTTGCAGGCACTCGTACGCCCCAAGTATTTTATGCCCGTTCACGGTGAATACAGACACCTTGCGGCAAACCGCGAGCTTGCACTTGATATGGGAATGGACGCAAGTCACATTTTTATTTCGGATATTGGCAAGGTGCTTGAGATAGACCCAAAGGGAGCAAGGTTTTCGGGTACCGTTCCCGCAGGCAAGATACTTGTTGACGGTTACGGTGTCGGTGACGTCGGAAACATCGTGCTTCGCGACAGACGCCATCTCTCGCAGGACGGACTTATCGTTGTGGTTGCCTCAATCGACTCCCACGCAGGTCTTCTTTTGTCGGGCCCCGATATTGTTTCGAGAGGCTTTGTCTACGTAAGAGAGGCTGAGGAGCTTATGGACGAGGCAAGACAGATAGCATACGACGCTATCGACCGTTGTCTTTCGAACGGCAGATATGCCGACAGAATGGCACTCAAGACGGCACTTAAGGACGACCTCACAAAGTTCATTTACTCAAAGACGAAGAGAAAACCGATGGTTCTTCCCGTTATAATGAACCTCTGATGCAATTGTTTAGAGATTGTTCATATTTTGGTCAAGAATTCATCACGCAAACAAGGTATAATAATGAGAGTGAGTGTTGAAAAATGCTATCGCTCCGAATTATAAAATAAACAAAAAATAAAAGAAAAGGCAGGGAATATCCCTATGGGAAAAGCAAACAGAATTAAAAACGGAAGAAATGCAGCTTCCGTTGCAAAGAACAGCAAAAAGAACAGTTCTTTCTGGTATACTCTTTCATTGGCTCTTGTAGCCGCTTTCGTAGCTATCGTAATTATAGTATCTTCGATATTTTCGACCGGAGTTATAATGAGAAGCAAAAAGGCTATCTATACCGACAACTACACCGTAAACGGTGCGGTTCTTCAGTATATGTTTATGGCAGACTATCAGGACTTTTTGAACACCTATTCCTACTACGTTCAGGCGTTCGGTCTTGATACCACAAAGTCTCTTGCTAAGCAGCAGTTTGGTTCAGCTGCAGCTTCCTTCCTCGGCAGCTTCGATGGAACCTGGAAGGATTACTTTATGTCCAATCTCAAGGCTCAGACCGAGCAGCTCCTCGTTTACTGTGAGGTTGCTAACGAGAAGGGAATCGAGCTCGAAGAGGATGATATTGCACTTATTGATGAGACCATTCACGCTCTTGAGCACAGTGCATCGGATTCGGGTTACAGCTTGAGCTCCTTCCTCAATATGTACTACGGTGAGGGCGTAAAGCTTAAGGACGTACGCGAGGCACTCGAGCTTTCGTCGCTCGCTGCAAAGGTTGCAGAGGTTATTGACGCAGAGCTTATGGATGGCATTACTGTTGACGAGATCAATAAAAAGTATGAGGACAATAAGAAGGACTATAACGTTAAGGATTACATATACTACACAATGAGTGTTGAATATGATGAGGTTGTAGCCGAAATTATCCCCGACTATGACGGAAAGACCGAGCTTACCGAGGAGCAGGAAAAGACTGTTCTCGAGGCTTACAAGAACAAGATAGCCGAGACAAAGACAAAGGCTGAGGCGTTTGAGAATTACACCACGCTTGACGATTTCAAGAACGCAGCTCTTGAGGATCTTGCATATACTTCCTTCGATTCCTACTACAAGACAGAGGCTCTTGCCGATGCCGACAAGCTCTCCGATACCGACCTTCACACAGTAAAGGTAGCACTTATCGCAGAGGTTATCGACGAGGTCAAGAAGGATGCAGAGATGGCTGATGCTACCGCTGAGGCTGACGGTGCTTTCACCGCTTACGGTGTAGCACTTGCAGGTGAAAATACCGCAAAGGCAATTGATAACGTAAAGACAAAGCTTTACAAGGATTTGAACACTGCCGTTGATTCTCTCTTCTCGCAGAAGCTTAAGTATGACAGCGAGGACACCCTTCCCAAGTGGGCGTTTGACGAGGCTGAGGGCATTGGCGACACCAAGAAGCTTTCCTTCGGTGACGGCTCCTCTGACGGTGAAATAGAGAATAAGAACGGATACTTTGATATTGCCGTTTATATGCTTGCATCCGATGAATATTGCGACAAGACTCTCGCTAAGGACGTAGCTTATATGACCTTTGCCGACGAGGCAAGTGCAAAGAAGGCAATCGAGGCATTCAAGGCGGGTGCTACTAAGGATTACGCTGCATTCGAGGCAGTTGCAAAGAGCAACAATGCTGTAACTAACGGCAAGTTCGAGAACTATCTTGAGGGACAGCTTTCTTACGGTACTTACGAGACTTGGCTCTACGATGACGAGACCGTTATCGGTAGCATTACCGAGACTCCCGTAACAAACGCAGCTACCACAGATAAGGAGTATGCGGTATTCTTCTATTACGGAGACGGTGACGAGGCTTGGTATATAGACGTTAAGAATGCAATATTCGTTGACGATTATCAGGAATACTATAAAACGATTACCGAAAAATACCCCGTAACAGTGGTTGATAAGGTTCTTGACAAGATAGACGTCTGATTTTAATGGGGTGCGTTCTACGCACCCCTGTATTTTTAGGAGAATTTTATTTATGGTTTTGAATCCAAAGCAAACAACGGTAGCTTACAGATGCCCTCATTGCGGTGCCGGAATTATGAGCCTCGTTGATCCCTTCTTGCTTTCTGCCGATATGGTAAAGCTTAAGTGCGATTGCGGTAAGAGCGAGATGTCGGTGGTCTACTCAAACGACGGAAAGATAAGGATTACCGTGCCGTGCATCTTTTGCCCGAATCCGCATTCCTTTGTAGTCAATTCATCGGTGTTTTTTGGCAAGGAGCTTTTCGTGCTGCCGTGTCCTTATTCCGATATGACTATCGCTATGACGGGAGACGTCAACAGCGTGAAGGCGGAGCTTGCAAGAAGCGAGCTTGAGCTTCTTAATATCCTTGAGGAGAACGGTCTTGACAGCTTTGAGGCTCTTCACGTCTCTGACGGGGAGAGAAGGGAGCTTACCGATCCGCAGATATTTGATATCATAATGTTTGTGATAAAGGACCTTGATGCCGAGGGCAAGATCTATTGCCGTTGCGAAAACGAGGGAGAGGGCGACTTTGAGGTCGAGGTGCTCGACGACGGAATAAAGGTGAGCTGCAAGAGGTGCGGTGCTTCAAGAGTTATTCCTACAGACGGGCTTCTTGCCGCAAACGCTTTTCTTAATGCAGATTCATTGACTCTCGAATGATTGAAGATAAAAACCCGACAGCTTAGCTGTCGGGTTTTTTAGGTCAGGTGTCTATTTTGCAAACGATGCTCGATTAGCAGCCGCAACCGCAGCAGAATATAAGGATGAGAGCTATGATGATAAGCCAGATCCACTCGTTGTCAAAAAGATTGCAAAGACAGTTATTCATAATATGTCCCCCGTTAAATTTTTTGTCGAGCTTTCGCTCTTCGATATCATATTATGAGTTCGTTCTCTCTTTGGTGACAAAATATTTTTGACTTTGGGCGGCAGAAGTTTGGTGATTTCAAAATTTGCAAACCGAAGGTTTCTACCCCGAAGGGGTAATTTGTCGGTGAGATTGTTTTTCGGTGGGGGCTTGTTCCCACCGCTCTAAACACAAATTAACTCTTCACAAATACCAATTTATCTATCATTAAAGATAAAAATTTTTTAAATCCTATTGTGAAAAATCATAAATTATTATATAATATAGGCAATAGATAAAAAGTATCGGAGAATGAATAGATGTCAAAAGCCGAAATGCAAAAAAATATAAGGAATTTTTCAATAATAGCACACATTGACCATGGAAAGTCAACCCTTGCTGACAGACTTCTCGAAGCAACTGCCGCTGTGGCAAAGCGAGATATGGAATCGCAGATTCTTGACAATATGGATCTCGAAAAAGAGAGGGGAATTACTATCAAGGCAAGAGCTGTAAGACTCGAGTACCTTCACGATGACGGAGAAAAGTACATCTTAAACCTCATCGACACCCCCGGTCACGTTGACTTTAACTATGAGGTCTCCCGTTCACTCAATGCTTGTGACGGGGCACTTCTTGTGGTTGACGCAACGCAGGGAATAGAGGCACAGACGCTTGCTAACGCATACCTTGCGGTCGATGCCGACCTTGAGATAGTTCCCGTTATCAATAAAATAGACCTTCCCTCTGCAAATATTGAGGGAGTAAGACACGATATTGAGGAAATTATCGGCATTCCCGCTGAGGATTGTCCCGCAGTCTCGGCAAAAACGGGACTTAATATAAATGACGTCTTAAAGGCTGTAGTTGAGCAGGTTCCCGCTCCTAAGGGAGATCCTGACGCCCCCCTCAAATGCCTCATTTTCGACTCCTATTACGATAGCTACCTCGGTGTTGTCGTTTACGTACGAGTTATGGACGGAACGCTTCACTCGGGTGACCGTATCAAAATGATGAGCAACGGTATTGAGTTTGACGTTATTGACGTTGGATATATGGGTGCATTCGGTCTTAACAAGCAGGACTCGCTTTCGGCAGGAGAGGTTGGTTATATAACCGCCTCGATAAAGAGCGTTGGTGATACCCGTGTGGGTGATACGGTTACGCTTGCATCAAACCCCGCAAACGAGCCTCTCCCGGGATTTAAGGCTGTTCAGCCTATGGTTTACGCAGGTATTTATCCTGCTGACGGTGCTAAGTACGGTGACCTTCGCGACTCGCTTGAAAAGCTTCAGCTTAACGATGCGGCACTTGTCTTTGAGCCCGAGACCTCTGTGGCTCTTGGATTTGGATTCCGTTGCGGATTCCTCGGGCTTCTCCATATGGAGATAATAGAGGAGAGACTTGAGAGAGAATTTAATCTCGACCTTATCACAACCGCCCCTTCGGTTATTTACGAGGTCGACCTCAAGGGTGGTGAGAGGGTAAGGATCGACAACCCCTCAAATTACCCGACGGCAGACGAGATAGACGTAGCATACGAGCCTATCGTCAAGGCAAGCATCATAACGCCCACCGAGTACGTTGGCGGACTTATGGACCTTTGTCAGGACAGACGAGGCAACTTTATCGATATGAAATATATCGACACTACACGCGTTGAGCTTCACTACGAGCTTCCGTTAAACGAGATAATATATGACTTTTTCGATGCACTCAAGAGCCGTTCTCGCGGATATGCTTCGCTCGACTATGAGCTTGGAGACTACGTACCGAGCAAGCTCGTTAAGCTTGATTTTCTGCTTAACGGTGAGCAGGTTGACGCACTTTCCTTCATAGTTCACGAGGAAAAGGCATATACGAGAGCGAGAAGAATTGCCGAAAAGCTCAAGGAAAATATACCGCGTCAGCTTTTCGAGGTACCTATCCAGGCGGCAATCGGCTCGAAGATAATTGCAAGAGAGACCGTTAAGGCTATGCGTAAGGACGTCCTTGCAAAGTGCTACGGTGGAGATATAACGAGAAAGAAGAAGCTGCTTGAAAAGCAGAAAGAGGGTAAGAAGAAGATGCGTCAGCTTGGCTCCGTTCAAGTCTCGCCCGAGGCGTTTATGGCAGTGCTCAAGCTTGACGATGATAACTGATGCCGATATGAAGAAATCCCTTGGGCTTTATATCCATATCCCTTTTTGCAAAAGAAAGTGCCTTTATTGCGATTTTTGCTCGGTGGCGGGCGGAAATGAGGAGCTTGTCGAAAGGTACGCGGCTTCTCTCAAAACTTGCCTGACGCAGTACGCAAAAATGGCAGAGGGCTATGCCGTTGATACCGTTTATTTCGGTGGAGGTACGCCTACCTTGCTTCCCATAGGTCTTATGGGGGAGATACTTGACGCTTGCTTTTCAAATTTTGATATTACGAGGGACGCCGAGATAACCTGTGAGACAAATCCCGCAACCGCCTCGGCAGAATATCTTTCGACGATTCGTAAATTTGGGATAAACAGACTTAGCATCGGACTTCAAAGTATGATGGAAAACGAGCTTCGTGCTCTCGGAAGAATTCACGGACGAGAGGATTTTCTCCGTACCTTTTCGGACGCACGGAAGGCAGGTTTTGACAATATCAGCGTTGACCTTATGTACGGCATTCCCGAGCAAACTATGGAAAGCTTTAAGGATACGATAGAAAAAACCGTCAAGCTTTCGCCAGAGCATATTTCCGCATACTGCCTTAAGGTCGAGGAAAACACTCCGTTTGGCAGAATGGGAGATAAGCTTATCCTTCCCGATGACGACGAGGCGAGCGATATGTACGAGGAGTGTGTAAAATCACTTGCAAGGGCAGGATATTCAAGGTATGAAATAAGCAATTTTGCGAGAGAGGGAAGAGAGTCAAAGCACAATTTGCGGTATTGGCTCGGCAGGGAATATCTCGGTATCGGTGCTGCCGCACACTCTTATTTCGGCGGTGAAAGATTTGCATTTTCGCCAAATATTACCGCTTTCGCAAACGGTGAATTTTCCGCTTGCGAGAGGGAAAAAATAGATACCGAGGAGAGAATGAGGGAGCAAGTGATGCTCCGTATGCGACTTCAAATAGGGGTGAATGCCGACGAATTTGAAAGTGAGTTTGGTATTCCCTTTGAAACGAGGTTTTCGGAAATAAAGAGATTTATCGACAGTGGGCACGTCGCTTTTGACGGAAAGAATTACCGTTTTACCGACGAGGGCTTTTTCGTGAGCAGCTATATTTTGTCGGAAATTCTTGATTTTTCATAAAAGGCAATTGTCCCTGAATACTTGACATATCGCAGAGAATATTATAAAATATATTTAAATAATTAACTGTTTAAGAGGAGAAAAACAATGGAAGATAATAAGATGTCAAACGACTTCTTTACGTTTGTAGATGAAGAAGGAAACGAGATAGTTTTTGAGCTTATCGGTCAGTGTGAGCTTAAGGGAAATACTTATTTTGCAATGATACCCGCAGGCTCCGACGATAACGGTGAGTTTTGTGAGTACAACATTCTCAAGCTCGCTATCGAGGATGGCGAGGAGGTTTACGTAACTATTGACGATGATGATGAGTTCGATATGGTAGCCGACTACTTTGATGACCTCTTCTCTGAGGAGATAGACTACGACGCAACCGAGGAAGACACCACTAAATAAGTTGCCTCTGTTGTTTTAACGGCAAAAGATTGAAATTTTTTTACTTACTTTTCTTTTTTTAAAAGTAAGAGCCTGCTTGGCACGTGATGAATGGGTTTAAAAAACCTACAAATAGAAAACGGAGTCCGAAAAAAGAGAGCCGGAACGGTTTGCAGACCTCCCTCCTTCTTCCTCGATTGACTTGTCTCGACGAAGAAAAGAGGACGTTGGGAGCAGTAAAGTGACGGATAGGACACCACCTTGCATAGCAGGGTTTCTCTATTCTCATTCACACGGCCCGGCGGGTTTTTTGTTGTCTATATGTATTTCAAATTTTGCAAACGAAGCTTCTACCTTTGGTAATTTATCTATTAGCCAATCTGTTGATTGGCTTTTTTGTTTGTGATACTTTAGGTCGAAATTCGGTATATATAGATAATTTGAAGAAAAATCATCAAAAAAGTACCGTTTTTTAGATGTTGATTAGTCAAAAAGCCTTGACAATATGTGGATTTTTGTGTAAAATATATATGTATGTTCATAATAGGGGTAATTTTTCCACTTTGTGATATATAAATCAAAAAACAAACAAGAAAAAGGAGGTGCTATATGGAAAAAATCATTTTTTGCGTCATCGGTGCCGTTGTCGGTATCGTTCTCGGAATCGTGATAGGTATTGCCATTCGCAAGGCAATTGCCGAGAAGAAGATAGGCTCTGCCAAGCTTGAGGCGGAGAAGATAAGAGAAGATGCCAAGAAGGAAGCTGAGACGGCAAAGAAGGAAGCTTTGATAAGCGCTAAGGAAGATATCCTTCGTCAGAGAAACGAAGCTGAACGTGAAATGAAGGAGCGTCGCGGCGAGATAACAAGACAGGAACGCAGACTCGTTCAAAAGGAAGAAAATCTCGACAAGAAGACCGAACAGCTCGAAAGAAAGAATGAGCAGCTTGACAAGAGTATCAAGGAAAACGAGGCTCTTAGAGAACAGATAAACGAGCTTCTCTCAAAGGAGCTTAAGATACTCGAAAACATTTCGGGAATATCGGCTCAAGAGGCTAAGGAAGAGCTTATTTCGAGAGTTGAGTCCGAGGTAAGACACGAGCTTGCACAAAGGCTTGACGAGCTTGACGCACAGTTCAAGGAAGAGGCTGACGATAAGGCAAGAAACATAATCTCTCTCGCAATACAGAGATGTGCTGCAGACCACGTAGCCGAGACTACTATCTCGGTCGTTGCCCTGCCGAGTGAGGATATGAAGGGTAGAATTATCGGTCGTGAGGGACGAAATATCCAGATGCTTGAAAAGCTTACGGGTATCGATCTTATAATCGACGATACTCCCGAGGCAATAACTCTTTCGGGCTTTGATCCCGTAAGACGTGAAACGGCAAGAATTACACTTGAAAAGCTTATTTCCGACGGACGAATCCATCCCTCGAGAATTGAGGAGACGGTTGAAAGAGCAGCCAAAGAGGTTGAGGCAGCTATCAAGCAGGCGGGTGAGCGAGCTACCTTTGACGTAGGCGTTCACGGAATCAATCCCGAGCTTGTAAGAATGCTCGGTAGACTCAAGTACAGAACCAGCTACGGACAAAACGTACTTAAGCACTCTATTGAGGTTGCACTTATCTCGGGTATGATAGCCGATGAGCTTGGAGTTGACAGTGCACTTGCAAAGCGTGCAGGACTTCTCCACGACATAGGAAAGGCACAGACACACGAGATGGAAGGCTCACACGTTGAGCTTGGAGTAAATCTCGCTAAGAGATTCAAGGAGAGCCGCGAGGTTATCCACGCTATTGAGGCACACCACGGAGACGTGGAGGCTAAGACAATTACGGCAGTCATCGTTCAGGCGGCAGATGCGATATCTGCGGCAAGACCCGGTGCACGTAGAGAGGATCTTGAAAATTACATTAAGCGACTCGAGAAGATCGAGGAGATAGCAAACAGCTTCGGCGGAGTTGACAAGGCATTCGCAGTTCAGGCAGGCCGTGAGATAAGAGTTATGGTCAAGCCCGAGGAAGTCAACGATGACGGTATGAAGCTTATCGCAAGGGAAATGGCGGCTAAGATCCAAGAGGACGTCAAGTATCCCGGACAGATCAAGATCAATGTTATAAGAGAAAGCCGTGCGGTAGATTTCGCAAAGTAATCTAATAAAAACGGCAAAAATCTTTCTATCCCGAAAATGAGGATTTGATATATATTTTAGTATAAAGTCCAAAACGGAATAAAACGAGGAATCGTTTAAGATAGATACAAGGGAGATGGTAATACTACCGTCTCCCTTTGTTTTTTGATTTTTCTTTCCGCATAAACAATATCGCACCGTGTCGAATAATATGTTGATGTATAGGTCTTTAATTTTAGGAAATGTAGAATGGAGAAGGTAAGATGGATACGTTGACACTTGATAATCTTTCTGTAAACAGATGCGGACGTGTGGCGGGACTCTTGTCGGGTGGAGCTATGCGGCGGAGAATGATAGATCTCGGTATAGTAGAGGGAACAAAAATAGAATGCGTGGGGAGAAGCCCCTCGGGGGACCCCTCGGCATATATGATACGCGGGGCGGTGATCGCCATACGCAAGAGGGATGCGAAAAATATACTCCTTGTTGCATCTTCTGTGGGGGGCAACTATGGGACTCACTAAAAGCTCGGTAGGCACGAGGGTAATCGATAAAGAAAAATCTTTTGGGGACTTTCGTGAAAAATATGACGCGGTGGTGGCTCTTGCGGGAAATCCAAACGTAGGAAAAAGCACCGTTTTTAACAGTCTTACAGGAATGAAGCAGCACACAGGCAATTGGGCGGGAAAGACGGTGGCGTCTGCCGTTGGGGTTTGCCGACACGGTGGACATGAATACGCTATGGTGGATATTCCAGGTACTTATTCGCTTATGTCAAGCTCGAAAGAGGAAGAGGTGGCGAGAAATTTTCTGTGTTTTTCCTCGCCTGACGTCAGTGTTGTGGTGTGTGATGCTACCTGTCTTGAAAGGAATCTCAATCTCGTGCTTCAAATAATGGAAGTGTCTAAGAAAACGGTGATTTGCGTAAATCTTCTCGACGAGGCAAAACGAAAGGGAATTGAAATTGACACCGAGCTGCTTTCCTCTCGTCTTGGAGTTTCGGTGGTCGGAGTCGTCGGTCGAGACAAAAAGAGTCTTGGCGTACTGCTCGATGCTGTCTCTGACACTCTTGAGTCTGACGGAGCGTACCGAAACGTAACCTATTGCGATGCAATCGAAGATGCCGTGTCAATACTCTCGCCCGTCATTGAAAAAAAGATTTCGCTAAGGCTTAACCCCAAATGGGTGTCTCTACGGCTCCTTGACGGCGACGAGACGCTTGTTAAAGAGCTGTCGGGATTTGTTGGATTTGACGTTCTCGGTGACGAGGATATTTCTTTAGCTCTTAATAGGGCTGATGAGCATCTGAGGGAGAGGGGATTTTTTGCCGATATTCTGAAGGAAGCTATCGCGAGTACCTTAGTGCGTGAGGCAGAGGATATTTGCGAAGGGGTTGTTTCGTATGAGAAAAAAGGAAAGAAGGAGAGAGACAGGTCGATAGACAAGGTGCTGACAAGTCGGGCATTTGGATACCCCGTAATGATTGCCTTTCTCGCAACCGTGTTTTTTATAACTATTTCGGGTGCGAATGCGATCTCGGAGCTAATATCTACGTTTCTATTTTATATAGAGGGACTTTTCGGTAAATTTCTTTTGAGTATCGGTACGCCCGACTGGCTGTACGGGGCACTCGTGCTTGGAATATTCAGGGTGCTTGCGTGGGTGGTTTCGGTAATGTTGCCACCTATGGCGATATTCTTTCCGCTTTTTACCTTGCTCGAGGACGTTGGTTATCTGCCGAGGATTGCATACAATCTCGACAAGCCCTTCTCAAAGTGCTCGGCGTGCGGAAAGCAGGCTCTCACTATGTGTATGGGCTTTGGTTGCAACGCGGCAGGAGTTGTCGGGTGCAGAATAATCGACTCTCCCCGTGAGCGACTATTAGCAACGCTTACGAATTGCTTTGTACCGTGCAACGGAAAGTTTCCAATGCTCATAGCACTTATAAGTATCTTCTTTATAGGCGGTGACGGTGGTTTTTTCGATACGTTGCTGTCTGCACTGTTGCTTACGGCAGTTATTCTTCTCGGTGTGGCGATGACCTTTTTCTGCACATGGTTGCTTTCAAAGACGTTGCTTCGCGGCACACCCTCGTCTTTTACGCTTGAGCTTCCGCCATACAGACGTCCGCAGATTTTTCGTGTGCTTGTTCGCTCGGTGCTTGACCGAACGGTCTTTGTCCTTGCCCGTGCGGCAGCTATCGCCGCCCCTGCAGGACTTGTCATATGGCTCATGGCGAATATAACTGTAGGAGATGTCAGTCTTCTTCGCTATATAGCGGACTTCCTCGATCCCTTTGCGAGTCTTATGGGACTTGACGGAGTCATACTCGTCGCGTTTATCCTCGGACTGCCCGCTAACGAAATAGTCATACCGATAATTATTATGGCGTATCTTGCCGAGGGAAGTATAGCCGAAATAGGAAGTCTTGATGAGATGCGGAGAATATTTGTTGATAACGGGTGGGATTTTGTAACTGCGGGAAGCGTTATACTGTTCTCGCTTTTGCATTCTCCCTGTGCAACAACACTTATGACGGTAAAAAAGGAAACGGGAAGTTTTAGGTGGGCACTCCTTTCAGCAGTCTTGCCGACGGTAATAGGAATAATTGTCTGCATAATATTTGCAAATTTAACGAGATTATTTATATAGCAGTTTCCTACATTATTATATATAGGAGAGCTGTGAGTCAAAAAGTATATAACGGAGAGAAAACGGATTTTCCGTTTTCTCTCCATTTTTTTATAAAATGCGAACGATTTATGAGAAAAAACAGAAAAATATGAGCAAAAAATGATCGAAAATGGGCTCTGGTATGACAAAAATGCCTCAAAAAACGGTGTTTTTGTTTACTTTGTATATTTTGAGCCTTAAAATATATGTAAAATTCTCTCTTTTGTATAAAGAAATGTAAAAAAAATTCTTGACAACGTAAAATTATTGTGATATAATACTAAAGCTTGATATGCGATGAAGCGAGAGGTTGCTGCTTAGGCAGGTAATTTTCGTGGAGTATGTCCGTTTTGATCGGGCGACAGCAATCCTTACACGGCTTTTGCAGTGTTTTTGCGAACGTTATCCGAAATGTCAAATATGGTACTGATGTTTGGCGGTTTCGGTTTTTAAACGGAGAGCGAAGATACGCACGGCACAGTGTCAAGGGAGCGTCCCTGCAAGAAAACGCGATGTCCGCGAGTTATCCACGAACACGCGGCAAGCGAAATAATTACAAGGAGGCAAACAAAATGGCAGTTAAGGAAAAGATCAGAGTAAGACTCAAGAGCTACGACCACACAATCATCGATGCAGCAGCAGAGAAGATCGTTGAGGTTGCTAAGAGAAACGGCGCAGAAGTTTCTGGTCCTATACCGCTTCCCACAGAGAAGGAGATAGTTACCATTCTCCGTGCGGTTCACAAGTATAAGGACAGCCGTGAGCAGTTTGAGATGCGTACTCACAAGAGACTCATTGACATATTGAAGCCTACACAGAAGGTTGTAGACGCACTTATGAGCATTGAGCTTCCCGCAGGCGTTGAGATCGAGGTAAAAATCTAATCAAGCACCGCGAACTCACAAAACAAGGATAACAGCCGATGATAGACTGAGGTCTTACAGCTCGGCAACCTTGTAAGTCACGTTGGCATCATCATTATATAAGGTGTCAACCAATAATTTACAGGAGGAAAAATCAAATGAAAAAGGGAATTATCGGAAGAAAAGTCGGTATGACACAGATCTTTGACGAGATCGGAAACGTAATACCGGTTACGGTAATTGAGGCAGGCCCCTGCGTAGTATCGCAGAAGAAGACTGTCGAAACTGATGGATACGAGGCAGTACAGCTCGGATTTATCGACGCAAAGGAAAAGAACGCAAACAAGCCCACCAAGGGACACTTCGAGAAGGCTGGTACTTCTGTTAAGAAGCACCTTAAGGAGTTCCGTCTTGATGATTGCTCTGCTGTAAACGTAGGCGACGTCATCACAGTCGATACCTTCGCCGCTGGCGACAAGGTCGACGTAACAGGTATGACAAAGGGTCGTGGATACACAGGCGCTATTAAGAGATGGAATCTTCACAAGCTCCGTATGACTCACGGTGTAGGCCCTGTTCACCGCCAGTCCGGTTCTATGGGTGTTATCGACCCTGCGAGAATCTTCAAGAACAAGAAGATGGCCGGTCAGTACGGTAACGAGCAGGTAACCGTTCTCAATTTGAAAGTTGTAAAGATCGACTCCGAAAAGAATCTTATCGCTATCAAGGGTGCCATTCCCGGTGCCAAGGATGGCATAGTATTCATCCGTGATTCGGTTAAAGCATAAGCGGAAGGAGGAAAAACACAATGCCAAACATTAAAGTTATGGATATGACAGGCAAGGAAGTCGGAGAAATGATGCTCTCTGATGTTATATTCGGAGCAGAAGTTAACGAAGCCGTCCTCCACGCTGCAGTAAGAGCATATCTTATGAATCAGAGACAGGGTACACAGTCCACACTTACTCGCTCTGAGGTTTCCGGCGGCGGTAAGAAGCCCTGGAGACAGAAGGGTACCGGTAGAGCTCGTCAGGGTTCAACCCGTTCTCCTCAGTGGACACACGGTGGTATCGCACTTGGTCCTAAGCCCAGAGATTACCGTACAGGTATGAATAAGAAGGCAAAGAGACTTGCTCTCTTCAGTGCGCTTTCCGCTAAGGTCGCAGCAGGTGAGCTCATCGTAGTTGATGAGATCAAGCTTGACACCTTCAAGACCGCAGAGATGGTCAAGATGTTCAAGGCACTCGGTTGCGAGAAGCAGGTTACAAAGACTTACAAGACCACAACCGTTAAGGACGGTGAGGTTGTAAGAGAGAAGCTTTCGAGAACAGCAACTGTTGCCGAGAGCACACTCGTAGTTCTTCCCGAGGTTGACAAGTTCGTAATCAAGAGCTGCGCTAACATCGAGAAGGCTGCTACAACACTCTTCAGCACTCTCAACGTTTATGAGGTGCTCAAGGCAGAGAAGGTCGTTATGACTAAGGCTGCTATCGAAAAACTCCAGGAGGTTTATGCGTGATGAAAATGGTACAGGATATAATCATTAAGCCCGTTATCACTGAGGCGAGCATGGACCGACTTGGTATGAAGAGATATACCTTTAAGGTAGCAAACGATGCGACCAAGCCCGAGATCGCAAAGGCTGTTGAAGCTTTGTTCGGCGTAAAGGTTGCAAAGGTCAACACAATTTCAATGAAGAAAAAGCCCACAAGAACAGGTGTTCACTTCGGTTACAAGTCCGAGTGGAAGAAGGCTATAGTAACACTTACAGCTGATTCCAAGACCATCGAGTTCTTCGACGGCCTTAACTGATGTAGGAGGTAAGGAATAATGCCTACAAAGAAGTATAATCCTACGACACCGTCGAGAAGACACATGTCTGTGCCTACTTTCGAGGAGATCACAAAGTTTACTCCCGAAAAGTCCCTCACGGTTATTAAGAAAAAGCATGCCGGACGTAACAGCTACGGCAAGATCACCGTTCGTCACCACGGCGGCGGAAACAAGATTAAGTACAGAATTATCGACTTCAAGAGAATGAACGAGGCTCCCGCAACTGTTATCGGCGTTGAGTACGACCCCAACAGAAGCGCATACATCGCTCTTCTTCAGAACGAGGCTGGCGACAAGAGCTACATCATCGCTCCCGTTGGTCTTAAGGATGGCGACGTTGTTTACACAGGTGCTGATTCCGATATCAAGCCCGGTAACACACTTCCTATCGAGAACATCCCCGTCGGTACATTCATTCACAACATCGAGCTTTATCCCGGTAAGGGCGCTCAGCTCGTTCGTTCCGCAGGAGTTGCTGCACAGCTTCTCTCTAAGGAGAACGGCATCGCTCAGATAAGACTTCCTTCCGGTGAAGTTCGTATGGTTCGTCTTGACTGCAAGGCTACAATCGGTCAGGTAGGTAACGTTGAGCACGATACCGTTAAGATCGGTAAGGCCGGTAAGACAAGACACCTCGGAATTCGTCCTACAGTCCGCGGTTCTGTAATGAACCCCTGCGACCACCCTCACGGTGGTGGTGAAGGTAAGTCTCCTATCGGTAGACCTTCGCCTGTTACACCTTGGGGTAAGCCTGCTCTCGGATATAAGACGAGAAACAAGAAGGCTAGAACTGATAAGTTCATAGTCAGACGCAGAAATGGTAAATAAGGAGGGAATATAAATGAGCAGAAGTCTTAAAAAGGCACCTTACGTTGAAGAGAAGCTCTACACACGTATCTGTGCTATGAATGAGAAGAAAGAGAAGAAAGTTCTCAAGACATGGTCTCGTGCGTCAACAATATTCCCTGAGTTTGTAGGACACACGATCGCCGTTCACGATGGCAGAAAGCACGTTCCGGTATATATCACCGAGGATATGGTTGGTCACAAGCTCGGCGAGTTCGCACTTACAAGAACATTCAAGGGCCACGCAGGCTCCAAGACATCCAATAACGGTAAATAATGCAGGAGGAAAGAATTAGTATGGAAGCAAAAGCAACGCTTAAATATGCAAGAATTTCCCCACGCAAGGTAAAGATCGTTCTCGACCTCATCAGAGGTAAGGATGCGGGAGTAGCAATGGCTATTCTTAAGAACACCAAGAAGAGTGCTTCTGAATACCTTGTAAAGCTTTTGGGAAGTGCAATTGCAAATGCAGTAAACAACTTTGATATGGATGGCACTAAGCTTTATGTCAGCGAGTGCTTCGTATGCGAGGGCCCGACTCTCAAGAGAATCATGCCCAGAGCAAAGGGAAGTGCAGACAGAATCCTTAAGAGAACATCCCACATCACAGTAGTAGTTAAGGAAAGAGACTAAGAGAAGGAGGTAAGAGCTAAATGGGACAGAAGGTTAATCCCCACGGTTTGCGTGTTGGAGTAATTAAGAACTGGGATTCGAGATGGTTCGTGTCTGACGAGAAGTTCGGCGACACACTCGTATCCGACTACAATATCAGAAAATATCTGAAGAAGGCACTCCAGGCTGCAGGCGTTCCTAAGATCGAGATCGAACGTGACAGCCAGAGAGTTAGAGTATTTATCCACTGTGCAAAGCCCGGTCTTGTAATTGGACGTGGCGGTGCAGAGATCGAGAAGTACAAGAACGAGCTTCAGAAAATGGTTGGTATGCCCGTTGCCCTCAACGTTGTTGAGGTAAGACAGCCCGACCTCGATGCACAGCTTGTTGCTGAGAATATCTCGGCACAGCTCGAAAGAAGAATTTCTTTCCGTCGTGCTATGAAGATGGCGATCAGAAACACCATGAGACTTGGTGCAAAGGGAATCAAGATTTCCTGCAGCGGTCGTCTTGGCGGTGCCGAGATCGCAAGATCAGAACACTATCACGAGGGTACTATCCCGCTTCAGACTCTCAGAGCTGATATCGATTACGGTTTCTGGGAAGCAAATACAACTTACGGAAAGATCGGCGTTAAGGTATGGATTTACCGTGGCGAAGTTCTTAACGAAGTAAACCGCCCCTCTAGAGACAACCGCCGCGGCGACCGCAAGGACGCTCGTAACGGTGACAGACGTCCTAGAAGAAGAGACGGTGCAAAAGGCGAGAGAGCTCCGAGAGAAGGAGGACGTAAATAATGTTAATGCCTAAGAGAGTTAAGTTCCGTCGTGTTCAGCGCGGAAGACTTAAAGGAAAAGCAATGAGAGGCAATAAGGTTACAAACGGTTCTTACGGTCTTGTAGCACTTGAGCCCGCTTGGATCACAAGCAACCAGATCGAGGCAGCACGTATTGCGATGACAAGATACATCAAGCGTGGTGGTAAGGTTTGGATTAAGATATTCCCCGATAAGCCTATCACAGAGAAGCCTGCTGAAACTCGAATGGGTTCCGGTAAGGGTAGCCCTGAGTACTGGGTAGCTGTTGTTAAGCCGGGTAGAGTAATGTTCGAGATGGACGGAGTTGCAGAGGAAGTTGCAAGAGAAGCAATGAGACTTGCATCTCACAAGCTCCCCATCAAGTGTAAGTTCGCGAAGAAGGAGGGTATCTAAGCCATGAAGAACAACATAGTTAAGGATCTCAGAGCTATGAACGTTGAAGAACTCAACGCAAAGCTCAAGGAGCTTAAGGAAGAGCTTTTTACACTCCGTTTCCAGCACGCGATCAATCAGCTTGACAACCCCAAGAAGATGACGGAAGTCAAGAAGGACATTGCTCGTGTAATGACAATCCTTTCAGAGAAAAATGCGTAAGGAGGAAGAGTCATGACAGAAGAAAGAAACCTTAGAAAAACAAGAGTCGGTCACGTAGTGAGCGACAAGATGAACAAGACCGTTGTAGTTGCTATCGAAGATAACGTTAAGCACGCTGTTTACGGCAAGATCATCAAGCGCACCTTGAAGGTTCACGCACACGATGAAAACGAGATTTGCGGAATCGGCGACAAGGTTGAGATTATGGAAACAAGACCTCTCTCTAAGACAAAGAGATGGCGTGTTGTTGAGATAATCGAGAAGGCTAAATAATTAGCTCCAATATAAACCCATATACAGTAAATACGGCAGAAATCGTATTGAATTCAGGAGGAAATAGAAGTGATACAGCAACAAACATTAATGACGGTTGCCGATAACACCGGAGCTAAAGAGCTGATGTGCATTCGCGTACTCGGCGGTACAGGCCGCAGATACGCAAACATCGGTGACGTGGTAGTAGCCAGCGTAAAGAAGGCTGCCCCCGGCGGTGTAGTTAAGAAAGGCGAAGTAGTTAAGGCAGTTGTAGTTAGAAGCGTTCACGGCGTAAAGCGTGCTGACGGCTCTAACATCAAGTTTGACGAAAACGCAGCGGTAATCATCAAAGAAGATAAGACGCCCAAAGGAACCCGTATATTTGGTCCTGTGGCAAGAGAGCTTCGTGAGAAGGACTTCCTTAAGATCCTCTCCCTCGCTCCCGAAGTACTTTAATGGAGGTATCGAAAATGCATATTAAGACTGGAGATACCGTAGTTCTTCTTACTGGAAAGTACGAAGATAAGTACGACAAGAATGGTAAGATCATAACACACAAGGTTATAGCAGTTTCTCCCAAGGAAGGAAAGGCTATCGTTGAGGGTGTTAACATGATCCACAAGCACGTTAAGCCCCGTAGACAGGGTGAGACAGGCGGCATCATTGATGCTGAAGGTGCTATCTACGCATCTAAGGTTGCTCTTTACTGCCCCAAGTGTGATAAGGGTGTAAGAGCAAAGACTCAGATCGTTGACGGCAAGAAGATCCGCGTTTGTGCAAAATGCGGCAAAGAGCTTTAATTAGGAGGTAGATACTGATGGCAAGACTTAGAGATATGTATAAGGCCGAGGTAGCTCCCGCCCTTATGAAAAAGTTTGAGTACAAGAGCCCCATGCAGATCCCCAAGCTCGACAAGATCGTAATCAACTGCGGTGTTGGCGACGCAAAGGAGAACTCCAAGGCACTTGATGCAGTTATTGGTGATCTTACGATCATCGCGGGACAGAAGGCTGTTCCCACATACGCTAAGAAGTCCGTTGCAAACTTCAAGCTCCGTCAGGGCATGAAGATCGGTGCAAAGGTTACTCTCAGAGGCGACAGAATGTACGAGTTTGTAGACAGACTCTTCAACTTCGCACTCCCCAGAGTACGTGACTTCAAGGGTATCAACCCCAACGCATTCGACGGTAGAGGAAACTACGCTCTCGGACTTAAGGAGCAGCTCATATTCCCCGAAATCGAGTACGACAAGGTTGACAAGATTCGTGGTATGGATATTTGCTTCGTAACAACAGCAAATACAGACGAAGAGGCAAGAGAGCTCCTCAAGCTTATGGGCGCTCCCTTCGCAAACTGATTCGGAGGTAAAAGAAAATGGCTAAGAAAGCGATGATTCTCAAGCAGCAGAAGGCTCAGAAGTTCTCCACCCGTGAGTACAACAGATGTAAGATCTGCGGACGCCCTCATGCTTATCTCCGTAAGTACGGTATTTGCCGTATTTGCTTCCGTAATCTTGCTTACAAGGGCGAGATTCCCGGCGTAAAGAAGGCAAGCTGGTAATCAGCAACACTTATTAAAAATCAGTCCCGACTAAATACGGACGGGCTGTTTGCTGTCAGAGACAGCGCTCCAAACTATCAGAAGGAAGCTAATCGCAAAGTCGTTGGGCTTAACCGCTGATACGCCGCCGATCCTATTTGCCAAAGAGAGCAAATTTGGATTCGGCAGCAAGATTAAATTAACTTGCATAAAGGAGGATTTGTAATATGCAAATGTCAGACGTAATTGCCGATATGCTCACAAGAATCAGAAATGCTAACGATGCAAAGCATCAGACAGTGGACATTCCGGCATCTAACATGAAGAAGGCCATCGCAGACATACTTGTTGAAGAGGGCTACGTAAAGAGTTATCAGGTAATTGAGGACGGTAAGCAGGGAGTTATCCGCGTAACACTCAAGTACACCGCAGGCAAGCAGAAGGTTATTCGCGGTATCCGCCGTGTATCCAAGCCCGGCCTTCGTAAGTACGCAGGTTACGAGGATATGCCCAAGGTTATGAACGGCCTTGGAATCGCTATCGTTTCCACATCTAAGGGTATCATGACAGACAAGAAGGCTCGCGCTAACAAGATCGGCGGCGAAGTCCTCGCGTTTGTATGGTAATGAAAGCGGGAGGTAAACGAACATGTCAAGAATAGGAAGAATGCCGATTACAGTTCCCGCAGGCGTTACAGTTACAGTTGCAGAAGGCAACTTAGTAACAGTAAAGGGCCCCCTCGGAACTCTTACACAGAAATTCAGCGACCGCTTGACCATTAAGCAGGAGGGCGCAGAGATAGTAGTTGCTCGTTCCACTGACGAAAAAGAGGACAGAAGCATTCACGGTCTCACAAGAACACTCATCAACAACATGGTTGTTGGTGTATCTCAGGGATACTCCAAGACACTTGAGATCATTGGTGTAGGTTACAAAGCAGTTAAGGTTGGCAAGACCGTACAGCTTTTCCTCGGCCACTCTCTCACATCTAAGGGAAACCCCCAGGATAAGTTTATTATCGAAGAAACAGACGGAATCACACTTGAGGTTGCTGATAAGGTCGTTCCTATGACTATCACAGTTAAGGGTATCGACAAGCAGGCAGTAGGTCAGATGGCAGCGGTTATCCGCTCTAAGAGACCTCCCGAGCCTTACCACGGTAAGGGCGTTAAGTACGCAACCGAGAGAGTTCGCCGCAAAGCCGGAAAGACCGGTAAATAATGAAAGGAGTAGATACAAATGGTTTCAAGAAAAGACGCTAACAAGGCTCGTCTTAAGAGACATAAGAGAGTCAGAGCAAAGATTTCGGGAACAGCTTCCCGTCCTCGTTTGGCAGTATATCGTTCAAACGCACATATCGCAGCTCAGGTTATTGATGATGTCGCAGGTGTAACATTGGTTTCTGCTTCTACCCATGAGAAGGATTTCCAGGGTAACGGCGGCAATAAGGTTGCGGCAAGAGCAGTTGGAAAATTGCTCGCAGAAAGAGCAAATGCTAAGGGTATCACCGAAGTCGTATTCGACAGAGGCGGCTATCTTTATCACGGACGTGTATCGGAATTGGCTGACGGCGCTCGCGAGGGCGGCCTTAAGTTCTAAGACCGGTTTGTACACTGTTCAAAGACAATAATTGTATTGAACAAAATTCAGGAGGAAAACACATGGCAACAAAGATTAATCCGGCTGAGCTTGATCTTAGAGAACAGCTCGTCGCGCTGAACCGTGTTTCCAAGACCGTAAAAGGTGGTCGTATCGCCCGTTTCGCAGCTATTATGGTAGTAGGTGACGGAAACGGTCACGTAGGTGTAGGACTTGGAAAGGCTGCTGAAGTTCCCGAGGCAATTCGCAAGGGAATTGAAGACGCAAAGAAGAATATGATTACAGTATCCCTTAAGGGAACAACAATTCCCCACGAGGTAGTTGGTGTATTCGGAGCAGGTAAGGTGCTTCTTAAGCCCGCTGCACCCGGTACCGGAGTTATCGCTGGTGGAAAGGTTAGAGCAGTGCTTGAGCTTGCAGGTATTTCTAATATCCGTGCAAAGAGCCTTCGTTCTAACAACCCCGCAAACGTTGTAAAGGCAACGATTGAGGGACTTAAGGCACTCCGCACAGCAGAAGAGGTTGCGAAGATTCGTGACATTTCTGTTGAGCAGGTAAAAGGTTAATGGAGGGTTAGATGATGAAAAAAGTTACTCTCGTAAAGAGCCTTATAGGTGCAAAGCCTAACCAGAAGGCAACAGCTGCTTCTCTCGGTCTTTCTAAGATCGGTGACAGCATTACTCACGAGGACAACGCAGTTCTCGCAGGTAAGGTAAAAGTAATCTCTCACCTTGTTAAGGTTGAGAACGCATAAGAAAGGAGGCAGTCACATGAAACTTAATGAACTTTCTCCCGCACAGGGTTCCGTTAAGGCAGGATACCGTAAGGGCAGAGGCCCCGGTTCCGGTAACGGTAAGACCGCAGGTAAGGGTCACAAGGGTCAGAACGCTCGTTCAGGCGGCGGAGTAAGACCTGGATTTGAGGGTGGACAGCTTCCGCTCTACAGAAAGCTTCCCAAGAGAGGCTTTAAGAACAGATTTGCTGTTAATTATTCCATTGTCAACGTTGCAGACCTCAACAGATTTGAGGACGGTGCAGTTGTAGATCTCGAGGCACTTCTCGCAGCGAAGATCGTACGCAAGCCCCTCGATGGACTTAAGGTTCTCGGCAACGGTGAGCTTACTAAAAAATTAACTGTCAAAGCGACAGTCTTTTCGGCAACAGCCAAGGAAAAGATAGAAGCAGCAGGTGGAAAGATAGAGGAGGTATAAGGATATGTTCCAGACGCTCAAGAATGCTTGGAAGGTAGTTGATATTAAAAACAAGCTACTCTTCACGCTCCTCATCGTCGTCCTCTATCGTCTCGGTGCTAACATTCCCGTTCCTTACGTTAATGCAGAGCTCTTCAAGGCTTATGCAGAAGAGACGTTCAGACACGGAATACTTCAGTACCTCAACGTTATGTCCGGTGATGCACTTTCAAAGGCAACGCTCTTTGCACTCGGTGTTTCACCTTACATCACATCATCAATCGTAATCCAGCTTTTGACCGTAGCATTCCCGAAGCTTCAGGAATGGTCAAAGGATGGCGAGAACGGAAGAAAGAAGATAAACTTCCTTACTCGTATCGTTACTGTTGCTCTTGCACTCGTAACCAGTATCGGTTACGTTTACTTCCTCGAGTCCGGTGGCGGACAGGGCGTTTCGTGGATAGTTGGTGAACTCAACTTCTTCAAGGGTGCTGTCATAGTTGCTTGCTATTGTGCAGGTGCGTCTATCGTTATGTGGCTCGGTGAGAAGATCAACGACAAGGGTATCGGAAACGGTATCTCGATGATACTTTTCGCAAACATCATTACAAGTAGCTTTTCTACATTCAGCAACCTCAAGGAGTTGATACTTCCTACAGGTGGCAAGTTCAACTGGGTTGGACTTGTAATCGCTATTGTCGTAGTTCTCGTTCTTCTCGGTTTCATACTTCTCATAGTAGCAGTTACCGATGCAGAGAGAAGAATTCCCGTACAGTATGCAAAGAGAGTTGTTGGCCGTAAGATGTATGGCGGACAGAGCACGAATCTTCCTATTAAGGTAAATATGTCCGGAGTTATGCCTATAATCTTTGCGAACTCCATCGTTGCAATTCCTTCGACCATCATCACCTTCGCAGGTGCTGACGTTACAAAGGGTGTAGCAAAGTTCTTCAACGATTGGTTTAACTACAACACAATACCTTATCTCGTAGTATTCTTTGCTCTTCTTATTGCTTTTGCATACTTCTATGTTGCGATTTCCTTTAATCCTATCGAGGTTGCAAACAATATCAAACAAAACGGCGGTTCTATTCTCGGAATTCGTCCTGGTAGACCTACCGTTGACTATATCACAAAGATTCTTTACAGAATCACACTTGTAGGCGCTCTCTTCGTAGCGATCATTGCAGTGCTTCCTATGCTTGCAGTTGTTGTTGAGCATCTTGTATCTCCCAACACTCAGTATTTCGCAGCATTCGCATTCGGCGGTTCTTCGCTTATGATCGTTGTAGGAGTTATCCTTGAGACAGTTCGTGATCTCGAGGCACAGCTTACACTCAGAAACTATAAGGGCTTCCTTGATTAAGCCTTAAGTTCGTTTGGAGGAACTGTATGAACTTAATTTTGATGGGCGCACCCGGTGCGGGAAAGGGAACACAGTCGGCAAATATTTCGGCTAAGTGGAATATTCCTGCAGTATCAACGGGCGATCTGCTTCGCGGTGCAATCAAAGATGGCACCGAGCTCGGAATGAAGGCCAAGTCCTTTATGGACTCAGGTAACCTCGTTCCTGACGAGCTTGTTATCAACATTATCAAAGAATATATCGGTTCAGACAAATGCAAGAACGGCTTTATACTTGACGGATTCCCCCGTTCAATTCCTCAGGCAGAGGCACTTGACGCTATGGGCGTTAAGATAGACCTCGTACTCAGCATTGAGGTCTCTGATGAAAAGATCATCGAGAGAATGAGCGGACGCAGAATTTGTTCGGGATGCGGTGCTTCGTACCACATTTTGTATAAGCCGACTAAGGCTGAAAATATTTGTGATGCTTGTGGTGCGTCACTCTACACAAGAGCTGATGACGCAGCAGAAACGGTGCTTAACCGTCTTGAGACCTATCACGCTATTACCGAGCCCCTTAAAGAGTATTACTCGAAAAAGGGAAATCTCGTGTGCGTAACGGGTAGGGAAAAGGTCGAGGATACCTCGGCTGCAGTGCTCGAGGCGATAAGCAAATATGAGGCCTCGAAAAAATGATTCAACTAAAAAATTCTCTTCAGATCAAAGATATGAAGGAAGCAGGACGCATCACGGGCGAGGCGTTACTTATCGCCCGTGAGCACGTCCGAGAAGGAATAAGCACGTACGAGCTTGATAAACTCATACGCGAGCACATCGAAAGATCGGGTGCAAAGCCTTCCTTTCTCGGATATGGCGGATTTCCCGCTTCGGCTTGTATCAGTATCAATGATGAAGTCATACACGGTATTCCCTCGAAAAAGAGAATACTTCGTGAGGGCGACATAGTAAAGGTTGACGTAGGAGCTTTTTACCGCGGCTTCCACGGAGATGCCGCAAGGACTATCCCCGTAGGAAAGGTAAATGCTGAGGCTCTTAAGTTGATCGAGGTGACAAGACAAAGCTTCTTTGACGGTGTTAACGCACTTAAGGTAGGGGGACGAATTGGTGACGTGGGAAGTGCAATACAGACCACAGTCGAGAAAAACTCCTTCTCGGTAGTTAAGAAGTATATCGGACACGGAGTCGGTCGCGAGCTTCACGAATCTCCCGACGTACCGAATTTCGGAACGGCAGGCAGAGGAGTACGCTTGTGTGCAGGAATGACTCTTGCCATCGAGCCTATGGTAAACGTAGGCGGTCCCGAGGTATATGAGCTTGCGGACGGATGGACGGTCAAGACTCGCGACGGTTCGTTGTCGGCACACTATGAAAACACCGTAGCTCTAACGGGCGACGGTGTGATGATACTCACTCTTCTTGATAAAGAATGGTAAGTTGAGTTTAGAAAAAAGGCAAAAAGAATCACAAATAAACGTAGAGGAGGGATTGTTCTGGCAAAGGACGATGTGATCGAATTTGAAGGTACGGTAGTTGAGGCTCTGCCCAGTGCCACCTTCAAGGTAAAGCTTCCCAACGGGCACATAGTAACAGCTCACATTTCGGGAAAGCTTCGTATGAATTATATTAGAATATTGCCGGGAGACAAGGTGACCGTTGAGGTATCTGTCTACGACCTTACCAAGGGCCGTATAACCTGGCGTGCGAAATAAACGCAAGATTAAACAAGAAAGGTATGGTATAATAAAATGAAGGTTAAACCATCCGTTAAAAAGATTTGCGATAAGTGCAAAATCATTAAAAGAAAAGGCAAAGTCATGGTTATCTGCGAAAACCCCAAGCATAAGCAGAAACAGGGCTGATTGCTAATTTAACAGAGAGGTGGAAAAACAGAATGGCTCGTATAGCTGGTGTTGATATTCCTAACAACAAGCGTGTAGAAATAGCTCTTACCTATATTTACGGTATCGGCCGCAAGAGTGCAAACGACATTCTTGCAAAGACAGGAATCAATCCTGACACACGTGCAAAGGATCTTACTGAGGACGAGGTAGCAAAGCTTCGTGACGAGATTGAAAATTCTTACGTTGTTGAGGGTGATCTTCGTAGAGATGTAGCACTCAATATCAAGAGAATGGTAGAAATCAACTGCTACCGTGGAATCAGACATAGAAAAGGTCTTCCTGTAAGAGGACAGAGAACAAAAACAAATGCAAGAACTCGCAAGGGTCCTGCAAAGACAATCGCTAACAAGAAGAAGTAAAGGAGAACATGTCAGATGGCAAAAGTTGCAAAGAAAGTTGTCAAGAGACGCCGCGAGAGAAAAAATATTGAAAAAGGCGCGGTTCATATCGGAGCAACCTTCAATAATACAATCGTTACTATCACCGACGTTGCCGGAAACGCAATTTCGTGGGCATCTGCAGGTGAGCTCGGCTTCAAAGGCTCGAGAAAGTCAACTCCTTACGCTGCACAGATGGCTTCTGAGACAGCTGCAAAGGCTGCAATGGAGCACGGACTTAAGAGCGTTGAGGTATATGTAAAGGGACCCGGATCGGGACGTGAGTCTGCAATTCGCGCACTCGAGACAGCTGGTCTTCAGATCACAATGATCAAAGACGTTACGCCTGTGCCCCACAATGGATGCAGACCGCCTAAGCGTAGACGTGTATAATTAGTAGGAGGGAATTAGTAATGGCAAGATATACTGGACCTGTATGTAAGCTTTGCCGCAGAGAGGGAACAAAGCTTTTCCTTAAGGGCGACAGATGTACATCGGGAAAGTGCGCACTTGACCGCAGAGCAACAGCTCCCGGCCAGCACGGCGCAGCAAACAAGAAGCAGAGAGAATATGGAATGCATCTTCGTGAGAAGCAGAAGACCAAGAGATACTACGGTGTTCTCGAGGGACAGTTCAAGAGCTACTTTGCTGAGGCAGACCGCGTAGAAGGTATGACTGGTGAGAACCTCATCAAGCTTATCGAGCGTCGTCTTGATAACGTAGTTTACAGAATGGGTATGGCAGAGAGCCGTAAGGAAGCTCGTCAGCTCGTTCTTCATGAGCATTTTTCTCTCAACGGTAAGAAGGTAAATATTCCTTCTATCATCGTTAGCGCAGGTGACGTAGTAGCAGTAATGGAGAACTTCCGTTCTTCCGCAAAGTGCAAGGATCTCGCAGAGAAGCTTGCAACAAAGAATGCTCCTAAGTGGCTTGACGTTGATAAGACAAATCTTTCGGCAAAAGTTGTGGCTCTTCCCGCAAGAGACGACGTTGACTTTGAGATCAACGATCAGCTTATCGTCGAGTTCTATTCCAAGTAATTAATTACCCCGCACGCCACGCAAGAACGTGTTGCGTGAGAAAAGCGTAATAACGTAAAATTTATGCGAAATTTAAATTAGGAGGTTTTATTTGGAATGATTGAAATAGAAAAGCCCAATATAACTACCGTAAACCTCAGCGATGACGGTACGTGCGGTAAATTTATAGTTGAACCTCTTGAGCGTGGATTCGGAATCACACTCGGTAACTCGCTTCGCAGAATTATGCTTAGCTCGTTGCCCGGATACGCTGTAACGAACATAAAGATCGACGGCGTTCTTCACGAGTTTGATACGATCCCCGGAGTAAAAGAGGACGTAACAGAAATAGTTCTTAACGTAAAGGGTATCATAGCAAAGCTTCATTGCAATTCGCCTAAGACCGTTATCATTGACGTAACGGGCGAGAAGGAAGTTGTTGCGGGTGATATCAAGCAGGACTCCGACATCGAGATACTCAATCCTTCGCATCACATTGCGACAATCGGTGAGAACGAGAGACTTTATATGGAGCTCACGTTTGACCGTGGAAGAGGATACATCTCGCAGGAAAGAAATAAGCAGCTTCACCAGGCTATGCTTGGCGGCAACATTTCTGCTCCTATCGGAACGATCTACACCGACTCGATCTACACACCTGTTTATAACGTAAGCTACTCGGTAGAGGACACTCGTGTCGGCAACATAACCGACTACGACAAGCTCACGCTTGAAGTTCTTACTAACGGTACTATTTCTGCAAGTGAAGCGATTTCCTTCGGAGCCAAGATTCTCAACGAGCATCTCAACTTGTTTGTTAACTTGTCGGATGAA
Source organism: Clostridia bacterium (assembly GCA_017503865.1). Taxonomy (GTDB): domain Bacteria; phylum Bacillota; class Clostridia; order Oscillospirales; family CAG-272; genus HGM12713. Next base: position 54,101 of record JAFVSI010000009.1, read on the forward strand.
GCAAAGAACGTAGAAATTATGGTTGAAAGAGAAGAGACCATAAAGGAAAAGGTTCTTGAGATGACTATTGAGGAACTTGACATGTCTGTACGTAGCTTCAACTGCTTGAAGCGCGCAGGCATAGATACCGTTGAGGACCTTACAAATCGTACCGAAGAGGATATGATCAAGGTCCGCAACCTTGGTAAGAAATCACTCGAAGAAGTTATTAACAAACTTCATTCGTTTGGTCTTGAGCTTCGTAAAGAAGAGGACTGATAACGCGTTTGAGTTGCGTTTAAGTTAAAAGACCAAGAAACTAATCGAATTACACCAAAAGGAGAGAATAAACAATGCCCGGAACAAGAAAACTCGGCAGACCTACCGCTCACAGAAAAGCAATGCTTCGCGGTATGGTTACCTTACTGCTTGAGAACGGACAGGTTGAGACAACACTCACCAGAGCAAAGGAAGTTCGTTCTGTTGCAGAGAAAATGATTACTCTCGGCAAGAAGAATACTCTTGCCAGCCGCCGTGCAGCATTGGCATACATCACTAAGGAAGAAGTAGTAACGAAGGTATTTTCCGAACTCGCTCCCTTGTATGCAAACCGTGCAGGCGGATATACACAGATCTTCAAGCTCGGCCCCCGCAGAGGCGACGGTGCTGAAATGGCTATCGTAAAGCTTATTGATTACAAGAAGCCCGAAGCTGGCGAGAAGAAGGCAAAGAAGGAAAAGAAGGTTGAGGCTGCAGCTCTCGAGGCGTAAGCCGACCGATATTCCAAGAAAGAGGCTGTCGCAATAGCGACAGCCTTCTGCTTTTTTGTCGAAAAACAAAAATGATATACAAATTGTTCATAAAAATTTACAATAATAGAAATGAATAGATTACGATACGTTAAAAATAATAGTATATAATTATAGATGATTATAATGAAAAAGAATGCCGTATTTGCGGAATGAGAGGGAAAAATGCTTGAATTAAAAAATATCGTAAAGGAATATCTCAGCGGTGAGTCGAAGGTCACGGCTCTTCGTGACGTCAGCCTCAAATTCAGAAAGAACGAATTTGTGGCAATTCTCGGTTCCTCCGGCTGTGGAAAGACGACCTTACTTAACATCGTTGGCGGTCTTGACAGATATACGAGCGGCGACCTTATTATAAACGGGGTTTCCACAAAGCAATACAAGGACTCGGACTGGGATAGCTATAGAAATCACTCTGTAGGATTTGTTTTCCAGAGCTATAATCTTATACCTCACCAGACGGTGCTTTCAAACGTTGAGCTTGCACTCACCCTTTCGGGCGTATCTAAGACAGAACGCAGAGCAAGGGCAAAGGAAGCACTTAGCCAGGTAGGTCTTGAGGACCAGATCCACAAGAAGCCCAATCAAATGTCGGGCGGACAGATGCAGAGAGTTGCAATAGCTCGTGCACTTGTCAATAACCCCGATATCTTACTTGCCGACGAGCCTACGGGTGCACTTGACACACAGACGAGTGTGCAGATAATGGACCTTCTTAAAGAGGTTGCTAAGGACAGACTCGTTATTATGGTAACTCATAACCCCGAGCTTGCTGATGAGTATGCTACAAGAATAGTAAGACTTCGTGACGGAGAAATCATAAGCGACAGCAATCCCGTTACAGAGGAATTTTCTGTGCCCACCCAAGAAGAAAAGGGCAAGAAGAAAAAGAAAAACAAGAATAAGACGTCAATGTCTTTCTTTACGGCTCTCTCACTCTCTCTCAACAACCTTATGACCAAAAAGACGAGAACGGCTCTCACGTCCTTTGCAGGAAGCATAGGAATTATAGGAATCGCTCTCATTTTGGCACTTTCAAACGGTATTCAGGTTTATATAGATCAGGTTCAAGAGGATACTCTTTCAACTTATCCCTTGACGCTTCAAGCTGAAACACAGGATTTTTCGGCTCTTCTTGCGGCAATGACAGACGTTTCTGAGTCGCAGGTGACCGATCCTGATCCAAACAAGATATACGTTGACGATTCGATGGGCTCAATGGCACAAGCGATGAGCTCGACCATTAAAAACGACCTCGTTTCCTTTAAATCCTATCTTGAAGATAATTATAGCAGGATTGAGGATTCGGTAAGTGATATTCGTTATTCATACTCGTTTGACCTTCAAATGTTCAGCGAGGACGGAAAAACGCAGGTAAACCCCACGACCATTTTCGACAGTATGGGCGATATGTTTGCGGGTGTTGACGATATGATGGGAAGTATGGGCTCTATGAGTCCTATGGGCGGTATGAGCATTCTTTCCGAAATGATAGACAACAGAGAGCTTCTCGATCAGCAGTATGAGCTTGTAGGAGAGGGAAGCCGTTGGCCCGAAAAGGCAAACGAGGTTGTGCTTGTCGTTGGCAGGAACAATCAAATAAGCAAAATGACGCTTTATATGCTCGGAGTTGAGGACCAGAGCGAGATCGAGGGTATTCTCAACGATCTTATGACTAATGGTGAATACGAGTCAGAGCATATGCAGACGTATGACCTTGACGATTTTCTCGGTATGAAGTTCCGCCTTCTCAACACCTCTGACTTCTTTGCAAAGAGCGAGGACAAATATACAGTTGACGGAAAAGAGTACCCCGTATGGTACGATATGAGAACGGTCGGCTTCGATCAGGAGACCTTCGTTACCGAGAATGGAATGGAGCTTGTGGTATCGGGTATAGTTCGTCCCCGTGCGGGAGCATCTGCTGCGTCCATCACGGGAGCTATTGGATACACCAAGGAGCTTACCGAGCTTATTCTTGCTGAAAACCTTGAGAGTGAGGTCATAAATCAGCAGAAGGCAACTCCGCTTAACAACGTGCTTACGGGAGCAAGCTTTGAGAGAGTGCCTTACACAAGAGAGAATATCGGTGAGCTTGTAAGACGTGTTGGTACTACCAATATGAATAGCTTTTATAATATCATGACCTCTATGATAGTGAACAACGACGAGTACAAGTCATTGCTTGAGGTAAATGATAACACCGCCGCTATGTTTATCGGCACTATGGAGAACGATAAGCAGGCAGAGAAGATCGGTAAGCTTATCGAGATGGCAAAGAAAAATGACGTTACGGGACAGATAGTACCGCAGATATTGGCGTCACTTTCCTATGCTCCCGACGGTCTTAAGGGTGTTGTATTTACCGAGGATAACGTTGTATCCCTGTTGCCGCTTATGTCAAATACTCAGGTTATGATGCTCATAGGTATACCCGAGACACCCGACAATCCCGAGACCGAAATTAGCGAGGCTTCTCCCGCTGTTATAGGCCTCAAGGACGTATGCTCACCAGAGGATAAGGCGGCATTCTTCGCCGATATGAACGCGGAGATGGAGACTTGGAAGGTCAACGAAAAGAGTATGTCGCTCCTTCTTTCGCAGATGGACGAGGAGATGTTCGCTGAGTTTGAGGAGACGCTCTATTCTCTCGTTCCCGATAAGGACGCGACCTATGAGTCAACGCTCAAAAAGCTTGGAGACGCTGAAAAATCAGCTCCTTCAACGATCAATTTCTATGCAAAGGACTTTGCCTCTAAAAAGGTCATTGAAGAGCTTATAAGCGATTATAACGACTCTGTAGAGGAATCGCATAAGGTAAAGTACACCGACGTTGTAGGTATTATGATGTCGTCTGTATCAACGATAATCGACGTTATCTCTTACGTGCTTATAGCCTTCGTTTCTATCTCGCTCGTGGTATCCTCGATAATGATAGGAATTATCACCTATATCTCGGTGCTTGAGCGTACTAAGGAGATTGGAATTCTTCGTGCTATCGGTGCGTCGAAGAGAGATATTTCCCGTGTGTTCAATGCAGAGACTATGATAATTGGCTTCGGTGCAGGATTTATAGGCGTTGGCGGAACGCTACTCTTGTGTCTGCCGATAAATGCTATAATCCACGCACTTTCGGGCATACAGAACGTAAGTGCACAGATGCCTCTTATGGCAGGCGTCATACTAATCGTAATAAGCGTGGTGCTTACACTTATCTCGGGACTTTTCCCTGCGAGAATTGCATCGAAGAAGGATCCCGTTGAGGCACTTCGTTCCGAATAAGGAGTTGCTTGAATATGGGAAAAATAAAGTCTGCTCTTTATAGATTTATGTACGGCAGATACGGTACTGACACACTAAATAAGGCACTTTTGTGGTGTTACGTCGGTCTTATTCTTGTGCAGATGATAGTTACCGTTTTTGTAGAAAACGTAGCTTATGCGACCTTCGTTTTTATGATTCTTGAATGGACTCTCGTTTTCGTGATCTTCTTTAGAATGATGTCCCGAAATATTGCAAAAAGACGCAGAGAAAACGAAAGGTTTACGTCTTATTTCAAGCTCGTTCGTAATAAGCATAGGGATAGAAAGACCCACGTTTACAGAAAATGCCCGTCCTGCAAGGTTACCCTTCGTCTGCCGAAAGCAAAAGGGAAGCATACCGTCGTATGCCCCAAATGCAAAAATAGATTTGAGGTAAGAGGATAAAAAGGCGGCTCGAAAGAGCCGCCTTTTAAATTACCTAAAGGTAGAAACCTTCGGTTCCAAAAATTTGAAATATATTTTGTAGAGTTTTGAATTTATTGACATAAGGGAAAATATGTGATAAAATATTTATATCAAAACAAGAAGGATATAAAAATGAACGGTATAAAGAAAACTGTCGGTATTATGGGCGGAATGGGGCCTATGGCAACGGCAGACCTTATTTACAACATAGTTTCGTCGACAAAAGCGGCAAGCGACAGCGACCATATTCACCTTATAATTGACAGCGACGGCAGTGTGCCCGACAGGACCGAGGCTATACTTCACGGCGGCGAATCACCCCTGCCGAAGCTTATAACGATGGCGAAAAAGCTCGAATATATGGGGGCTGACATAATTGCGGTCTCCTGTAACACCTCGCACTATTTTTACAATGAGATATGCGATGCGGTTGACGTTCCCGTGCTTAATATGCTTAACGAGACGGCTCGCTCTATTGCCCGTTCGGGTGCGAAGGAGGTTTTGCTTCTTGCCACTGATGCCACTGTCAAGATGGGGCTTTACGAGAAATATCTTTCACAGTACGGCATCAAGACGAAATATATGAGTGACGAGGGGCAAAGAGAGGTTATGAAGCTCATATACGATTGTGTTAAGGCGGGACATTTCGAGTTTGACGTAGATAATTTCAGAAAAATGCTTCGCGAGGCAGGGGCAGAGGACATTCCAACAATTCTCGGTTGTACCGAGTTACCGATTGCCTTCAGACGCTTCGAGCTTTCGGGATTTCATACCATAGACCCGTCAAACATACTCGCAAAGGCGATAATTAGAGACGCGGGCGGGGAGCTTAAATAATTTGTTGAGATATATTTTTAACGAAAATAATATACTGTTAATAAGAAGGAGTGATGTGTTATGGCAATGGTGTACGGTTGGCTTGCGGTTGTGGTTATCGCAATAATTGTTGAGGTCATAGTGCCCGGACTTGTTTCTATCTGGTTCGTTCCGTCGGCACTTGTGGCAATGGTTTTGGCATTTTTCTCGGTGCCTGTTATTATACAGGTTGCGGTCTTCTTGGTGTCCTCGGGTCTGTTTATATTTCTTTCAAGAAAATTTATCGGCACAGGGAAGAAGAGCACGAGAACTAATATTGACAGTGTTATAGGTGAGCGTTGTATAGTTGCTGAAAAAATTGATAATATTCACGCCACCGGTAAGGTGAAGCTTAATGGAATGGACTGGACAGCTCGTTCACTTGACAGCGAGGTCACTTACGAGGTTGACGATATTGTGTATGTCGACAGAGTAGAGGGCGTAAAATTAATAGTAAAAAAATAATATAAAAAAGGAGAATGTTATGATACCTGCAATAATTGGAATAATAGTTGTTTTTTTAGTGGTGCTTATAAGCTGTATACACATTGTACCCCAAGCTAATGCTTACGTTATTGAGCGACTTGGAATGTATCATGCTACATGGAAAACGGGAATGCACATAAAGGTGCCCTTTATTGATAAGATATCAAGAAGGATAAACCTTATGGAGCAGGTTGCCGATTTTCCGCCCCAGCCTGTTATTACCAAGGATAACGTTACTATGCAGATAGATACGGTCGTTTTCTATCAGATAACCGATTGCAAGCTCTTTGCATACGGAGTAACAAAGCCGCTTGTGGCTATTGAGAACCTTACTGCAACAACGCTCAGAAACATTATAGGTGAGCTTGATCTCGATGCTACCCTTACCTCGCGTGACGTAATAAATACCCGTATGCGCGCAGCGCTTGATGAGGCTACTGACCCATGGGGAATTAAAGTAACACGTGTTGAGCTTAAGAACATTATGCCTCCGAGAGAGATACAAGAGGCAATGGAAAAGCAGATGAAAGCCGAAAGAGAGCGCCGTGAGGCTATTCTTCGTGCAGAGGGCGAGAAGAACAGTGCGATCCTCGTGGCAGAGGGAGAAAAGCAGTCCGTTATTCTTCGTGCTGAGGCTGAAAAGCAGTCGGCTATTCTTCGCGCCGAGGCAGTAAGAGAAGCCAAGATCAGAGAGGCTGAAGGTGAAGCTGAGGCTATTCTTAAGGTGCAGGAAGCAACTGCGGCAGGTCTTAAGATGCTCAACGAGGCGGCTCCCAACGACCAAGTAGTCAAGCTCAAGAGCCTTGAGGCATTCGGAAAGGCTGCTGACGGAAAGGCAACTAAGATAATCATTCCGTCTGAAATACAGGGACTTGCGGGTCTTGCAGGTGGAATTACAGAAGCCGTCAAATAAATAAAAAAGCGTTGGTACTTTTGTACCAACGCTTTTAATTTTAATCTGTAAAGCTATCAGCGAACGTGGTTGCGAGAACGTCGCAACGCTCGTTATATTCATGCCCTGTGTGACCGTGAACCCAAACAAAGCTGACTTTGTGTCTCTCAAGCTGAGCAATAAGACGTTGCCAAAGGTCAACGTTCAGCACCTCGCTTCTGTCAGCCTTTCGCCAACCGTTTTTCTTCCAAGAATCGAGCCAGCCTTTCTCGATTGCATCAACGAGATACTTTGAGTCAGACGTGAGCGTCACCTCGCAGGGCTCTTTGAGGACTGTGAGTGCCTCGATAGCCGCCATAAGCTCCATTCTGTTGTTGGTAGTCTGCCTCTCACCGCCCGACATTTCCTTTTTATTTTTGCCGTATATGAGGATAGCCCCCCAGCCGCCCTTACCGGGATTACCTCGGCAGGCACCGTCTGTATAAATATCAACGTGCTTCATAGAAAACCTCGCTAAACTTAAACTCTTCCTCTATATTCTAACACAAAAGGTTAAATATTTCAATATTAAAACAAAAATTAAGCCTTCTCCTGTGGGAGAAGGCTTTAGTTGATTTTCTTTGACGTTTAGAAAGTGATAACTACCTTGTCGGTATTGTGCTTTATCTCGTAGTTTGAGAATTCCTTGTGAGTTTCGTAAAGCTTCATCTCGCCGCCCTCAATGGACTTCGGAACAAGACCGTTTTTAAAGCTGATATAAAAGACGTTATTGCCCTTAATGTTCTTTTGTGCCTGTGTTTCGCTAAGGTCGATTATGCAATTGTTTTCGCCTGTCTCAAGCTTTGCAAAAACCTTGTAATAGAGCTGATTTGCGGCAAATGCGATATCCTTTGAAAGAAGTGCACCGAAGACCTCGCTCTGACGGTGGAAGAAATCAACCCAAGCGTCAAGGCTGTCAAGATTGTTTTCGGGATTGTAATGAAGGAAATTTGTCCAGTGTATGCCAAATACTCCCGAACGGATAGGCTTTTTCTCATCTCCGAATGGAGTAAAGTAGGTCGGGTCAAAGTCATAAGCCTCCCACGGTACGTTTCCGCCGTCCTCACGAATAGATGCAATGCCGCCAAAGGTCTTTAAATTTCCCTTATAGGGAAGCGAGCCGTTTGTCCAGTACTTTATGCCGATAGGCTCAAGTATCTCTGCCATCTCGTTCATCATATCGAGGTTTGTGGTTGCCATTCCGCACGGAGAAACGAATACTCTCGGCTTTTGAGAAAAGCCCCACGAATCGTATATCTTGAAGAAAAGCTCAAGACGGTTCTTGAAATCGTTGGTGTCGAGATATGAGGTCTTTTTCGTTTCGTCAATGGGAGTAAAATATTCTCTTTCCCAGATCCGCTTCCCGTTTTCGTCATATCTTCCGTGAAGAAGTCCGTGAATTGCATACTCTATGTATTCTGCACTTTCGATCTCCTCAAAGCATGCCTTGGCATACTCGAGGTCAATTTCAGATGCTCTGTCCCAAGTATAGGGCTTGTGAGTAATTCCAACTTGTCCACGAAGAAAATTATCCTTGTCCCAGTCGCCAAGGCAGAGAGGGCAGACTATCTTCATATCAAGTGCCTTGCCAAGCTCGGCAAGCATTCTGTAATCAAGGGGGTGATGGTTACGGGGAAGTCCCGAACGTGATGCCTGACCTATTGTACGAAGGTCACGTCCGTCATGCCAGCCCACGTCGTCAAGTGAAAGCTGAAACGCGGCAGGAATAGTTATTTTATCAAGAATATTTCCCATTTTTATTACTCGATTTTTAATTAAAAAGAAATTACTACCTTATCGTTAGCGTGTTTTATTTCGTAGGTCGAGAATTCCTTGTGAGTTTCGTAAAGCTTCATTTCGCCGCCCTCACAAGACGCGGGAACAAGACCGTTCTTAAAGCTTATATAAAAGACGTTATTATCCTTGACATTCTTCTTTTCAAGAGCATTCGAGAGGTCTATAACACACTTTCCTTCCTCGACGCTTATATTCGAGAAAAGACGGTAGAACTGCTGATTTACAGAGAAGCCCATATCTTTTGAAATCATAGTGCCGAAAACCTCGCTCTGACGTTTGAAATATGTTACCCACTCGTCAAGTCTCTTGAGATTGTTTTCGGGGTTGAAACGAAGGAAATTCGTCCAGTGCATACCTATAACGTTGCTGTCAGGCTTAAAGGTATCAAAATACGTAGGGTCAATGTCATACGCCTGCCAGGGAATTTCCTTGCCGAACATCTCGCCCATTTTCGGCATACAGGCAATATTGTTATACATATTGAAGTTGCCCTCAAAGGGGAAAACACCGTTAGTCCAGTATTTTATGCCTCTTTCACTCAGCTCTGCTGACATTCTTTCCATTATATCGTCGTTAAAGGTCTTTCTGCCCATTCCGCAGGGAGAAACAAATATTCTTATCTTCTGCGAAAAGCCCCAACCGTTGTAAATTTTAAAGAATAGGTCGAGACGGCGTCTAAAATCGTCAATGTCAAAAACAACTGTCTTATTTCTACCCTCGGGATTTGGAATAAAGTATTCCTTCTCCCAAACAAGCTTGCCGTTCTCGTCATATCTGCCGTGATGAAGTCCGTGAATAGCATATTCTATATACTCGCCACCTTCCATCTCGTCAAAGCACGCCTTTGCATAGTCAAGGTCTATCTCAGAGGCTCTGTCCCAGTTATAAGGATTATTGGTGATACCGACCTCTCCACGCAAATAATTCCACTTATCCCAGTCGCCAAGGCAGAGAGGGCAGACTATCTTCATATCAATTGCACGTCCAAGTTCTTGAAGCATTCTGTAATCAAGGGGGTGATGGTCGCGGGGAAGTCCCGAGCGAGAAGGGCCACCCTCGGTACGAAGGTCGCGTCCGTCGTGCCAGCCCACGTCGTCAAGACAAAGCTGAAGGGCTGAGGGAATAGTTATTTTATCAAGTATATTTTCCATTTTTTCTCCTTTTAGAAAGTAATTATAACTTTATTTGCCGTGTGATTGACCTTGTAGTTAACAAAATCGTTGTGTGTCTCATAAACTTCAATAGTGCCGCCCTCGCAAGACACAGGGGTAAGACCGTTTTTGAAGCTTATATAGAATACGTCGGTGTCGCTGTTCTTTTCGTGCTTTTCCGCCTCTACACCGGAGAGGTCGATTATGCACTTGTTGCCATCTATTTCAATGTTTGAATAGAGAGCATAGAACTGCTGATTCATCGAGAAAGCGGTATCCTTTGCGAGCATAGCTCCGAATACCTCGCTCTGACGGCGGAAGAAATCAACCCAAAGGGGAAGATTTTTGAGGTTGTTTTCGGGATTGAAGCGAAGGAAGTTTGTCCAGTGCATACCGATAGAGTTACTTGTTATAGGTCTGCCTTCGGTTCCGTAAGGCTCGAAGTATGTTGGATCAAAGTCGTAAGCATCCCACGGAACCTCTGTTATTTTACGGCTGATTGCGATGTCGCCCTCTTTTTTGAAGTTGCCCTCGAAAGAAAAGCCGCCGTTCATCCAGTATTTTACGCCACGTTTTTCGAGCTCCTTGACCATTCCCGCAAGTATCTCGTCGTTTGTGTCAGCCATTCCGCAGGGAGCAACGTATATTTTGAGCTTTTGCGAGAAATGCCACATATCGTAGAGCTTGAAGAAAACGTCAAGGCGGTGATTGAAATCATCTGCGTCATAGACGGGCATCATCTTGCCGTCAATCATTACGGGGTGCAAATGCTCAACCTCCCAAAGAAGAGCACCGTCCTCGCCGTATCTTCCGTGAAGAGTTCCGTGAATAGCGTATTCTATATACTCGGCACTCTCAAGCTCCTTAAGACACGCTTCGGTGTATTCGAGGTCGATTTCTGAGGCTCTGTCCCAAGTGTAGGGCTTGTGTGTCATACCTACCTCACCACGAAGCACATTGTCCTTGTCCCAGTCGCCAAGGCAGAGAGGGCAAACTATTTTCATGTCAATAGCACGGCCAAGCTCAGCGAGCATTCTATAATCAAGCGGGTGGTGGTAGCGGGGAATTCCCGAACGGGATGCCATGCCTTCGGGGCGAAGGTCTTCGCCATTGTGCCAGCCCACGTCATCAAGGCAGAGGATAAGTGCCTGAGGAATTATGAGGTTGTTCTTTGAGAGTTCCATGTTGTTCTCCTTTTTATCGGTTGATTGTATTATCCCACTAAATGAATTCTACACTTTATCTACCTAAAAGTCAATAGCATTTGGGAAAATCAAGACATATATTATTAAATGTATAAGATATATAAATTACCTAAAGGTAGAAACCTTCGGTTTGCAAAAATTGAAAATAACAGTTAATAAAACTTTTATTTTTAATCTTCCAAACCCTATTGATTTTGAGGTAGAAAAGGGGTATAATTATATATATATTTTCTCTTGGAGATTTTTATGGAAAAAGAGCTTTTTGAAAAACAGGTATCATCTGAATTTATATTTGACGGCAAGGTCATTCACCTTTACTGTGACACAGTGGAATTGCCCGACGGAAATACCTCTACACGCGAGTACATAAAGCACGTGGGGGCGGTATGCGTTGTTCCCGTTACCGATGAGGGTGAGATAGTCTTAGTAAGACAGTACCGTTATGCCGTAGGCAGAGATATGCTCGAGATACCCGCAGGAAAGCTTGATTATGTGGGAGAAGATCCCGTGTCAGCCGCACTTCGTGAGCTTCGCGAGGAAACGGGGGCTGTGTGTAAAAATCTTCGCTTTATAGGAAAATATCTCGGCTCACCCGCACTTCTTGACGAGAATATCTGGATGTATCTTGCTGAGGGCCTTGAGTTTGGCGAACGTGATCTTGATGACGACGAATTTCTCAACGTTGAAAAGCTCCCCGTGGACGAGCTTGTCGAGAAAATTCTTTCGGGTGAGATCGAGGACGGAAAAACTCAGGCGGCGGTGCTGAAGACGGCACTTCTTATAAACAGAGAAAAAGACGGAAAGAACAAAAACTCTTAAATTTTTTGGATGTAGATAGCTATGTTAGTTGCTTTGGTAATTATGCTGCTGATAATTATAGCGGCAGTAATTTATATTTCACTAATAATGCCTCGAGCGATAGACGGTGCTGATATGGATCTGCTTTGTTGCGATTATGCCCACAGAGGACTTTGGAACGAAAAGGTTCCCGAGAACTCACTCGCTGCATTTGAGCTTGCGGTAAGGGCAGGGTACGGAATCGAGCTTGATATTCAGCTCACGAGAGACGGAAGGATAGTCGTTTTTCACGATGTGACTCTGAGACGTATGTGCGGAGTTGACAGACGCCTTTGCGACCTCACCCTTGCCGAGCTTAAAACCCTTCGTCTGCTTGGTACTAATCAGCAGATACCTACGCTTATCGAGGCGCTTCAGCTCGTTGACGGCAGAGTTCCGCTTCTTATAGAGCTTAAGGGAGACGATATTGACACCACCCTATGCTCACGCGTGGCAAAAATACTCGACAATTACGGCGGAGCCTTTTGCGTTGAGTCCTTCAATCCTATGATGCTCTCGTGGTTTAAAAATTACCGCCCGAGATATGCAAGAGGTCAGCTCGTTACCGACTTTATTAAAGAGAAGAGAAGAGGAAATAAGCTGCTTTCCTTCCTTCTTTCCCATATGCTTCTCAACTTCCTGTCGAGGCCCGATTTTATTGCCATACACAAAAAATATCAGTCTAAATTTTCGTTCAAGATGTGTACAGGTCTCTTCAGAGCCAAGGCGTTTGTTTGGACGGTGAGACACCCAAAGGAGTATATGGACGCCCACAGGAGCGGAAAATATACTATCTTTGAAAAAATTAACCCCTGAAAACGGAGACAAATATGGAAAAATGCTTTTCTGCGGCAGATATACTTTTGCCCGATTTTAATAAGGTTGACACAAAAAAATGGGCGGTCGTTGCTTGTGACCAGTTCACAAGTGAGCCCGAATACTGGGAAAAGGCGGCAGTCGAGGTTGGCTCAGCCCCATCAACCCTCAATATGATTCTCCCCGAGGTGTATCTTGGCGAGACCGAAAAAAGAGTTCCCGCCATCAACGAGACGATGCACGTATATATCCGCGACGTTCTTGTTTCTCACGGGGACAGTATGATATACGTAGAGAGAACGCAGTCCGACGGAAGTGTCCGTCACGGAATTATCCTTGCAGTTGACCTTGAAAAATATGAATACACAAAGGGAGCGTCCTCGCTCATTCGTGCTACCGAGGCAACCGTTATTGAGAGAATTCCCCCGAGAGTAGCAATACGTAGAGGGGCTGAGACTGAGCTTCCTCACGTTATGCTCCTTGTTGACGACCCCGAAAAGACGGTTATCGAGCCCCTTGCAGTTTCAAATGATATGACACCCGAGTACGATTTCGAGCTTATGCTTGGTGGCGGTCACATAAAGGGAAGCTTTATCGGAAAGAGTGAGCAAAAGAGAATTGAAGACGCACTTCTTTCCCTTGTAACCGATGAAAAAATGGCACAGCGTTACGGCAAAGAGGGAATTGCTCCCTTGCTTTTTGCGGTAGGAGACGGAAATCACTCACTCGCTTCTGCCAAGGCAGCTTACGAGGAAGTGAAGTCAAAGCTTGGAGCAGATGTGGCGGCCGTTCACCCCTCAAGATACGCACTTTGCGAGGTAGTCAATATTCACGACGACGCACTCAAATTTGAGCCCATTTACCGCGTAGTGTTTGGAGTTGAGCAGGAGTCCTTCCTCGCAGAGCTTCGGGAATATGCTAAAAAGCTTTCGGGAGAGGCTGAGGCACAGACAGTCGAGTATCTTTACGGAGACGGCAGCTGCGGTAAGATAGTTTTCGAGCATCCCGTACAGCAGCTTACAGTCGGTACTCTCCAGACCTTTATCGATGCTTACATAAAGGAGCATAAGGGAGTAGAGGTCGATTATATTCACGGAGAGGGCTCGGTTGCTTCTCTTTCTAAGAAGGACGGAGCAATAGGCTTTATCTTCTCGGGCATGGAAAAATCCCAGCTCTTCAAGACCGTCATTTTTGACGGAGCACTTCCTCGCAAGACTTTTTCGATGGGGCATGCCGAGGATAAGAGATATTATCTCGAGTGCCGCAAAATTGACCTTGATAAAGTAAACGGATAAATAAAAGCGTGATGTATTTACATCACGCTTTATTTTTATATTTACAAATATCTTTAAGAGGGCACTCGCCGCACTTTGGAGAACGGGCAGAGCAGGTGTCACGTCCAAACTGAACTATGCGGTGGCAAAAGTCGGACTGCTCTTCGGGCTCAATAAGCTCTTTCATTATCATCTCGACTTTTGTGGGGTCCTTCATATCGGTAGAGTACATTCCGAACCGTCCGCAAATTCGGATACAGTGCGTATCTGCAACAAGTGCAGGTTTGCCGTATACGTCGCCTAAAATGAGGTTTGCTATCTTTCTGCCAACTCCGGGAAGCGAGAGCAGGTCGTTCATATTGTCGGGCACAACTCCGCCAAAATCGTCACGGAGCATAATGCAGGCTCTCTTTATGCTGTCGGCTTTCGTTCTGAATAGACCGCAGGGGCGTACAATGTCTTCAAGCTCGCCTATGTCGGCGTCCGCCATAGCTTCGAGCGTTGGATATTTTTGAAATAGGTCGCGGCAGACTATATTGACGCGTGCATCGGTACACTGTGCCGAAAGACGTGCCATAACGAGAAGACGCCACGCAACTCCGCCTGCCTCGAGAGCACAAACAGCCTCGGGATAAACTCCCTTTAGTCGCTCGACAATTTCCGCCATTAAAAGCTTTTTCTCTTTTTTAGTCATTTTCTGCGTCTTTCTTCTTTGCCGAGAAGTACGTTCCCACGTGACCACCGTCAAGGAGCGTGTAAAGTATCTCGGGGTCATGTCCGTTGAGTATGAACATCGGGATTCCCTCAGAGGTACAAAGCTCTGCCGCCTTCAGCTTTGCGACCATTCCGCCCGTACCTCTGTCAGTTCCCGCACCGCCCGCTATCGAATAGATTGCGTCGTCAATAACGTCAACGCGGTCGATAAGACGTGCGTCGGGATTTTTACGGGGATCGGAGTCGTAAAGTCCGTCAATGTCGGAGAGGTTGAGCAAGAGGTCTGCGTGGCAAACCTCGGCAACGTAAGCCGAAAGAATATCGTTTCCGCCAAACTTTGTAAGCTCATCGGTTGAAATAGAGTCGTTCTCGTTTACAATCGGTATGCAGTTCATTTCAAGCAGACGGTTAAAAGTATTTTCCGCAGCCGCACGGCGAATGGGATTTGTGAGGACGTCCTTGGTCATAAGTATCTGAGCTACCGTGTGTCCGTATGTAGAGAAGAATTTGTCATAAATCTTCATCAGCTCACTTTGTCCTATTGCCGCCATAGCCTGCTTTTCCTCGGGGGTTCTCGGAATAGTTCCAAAGCCGACCTTTGCAACTCCTGCACTTACCGCACCCGATGAGACTATAACTACCTGCTTTCCCGAATTTTTAATGTCCGAAAGCACCTTGACAAGTCCCTCAATTCTGCGGAGATTGAGGTGTCCCGTTGAATGAGTGAGGGTTGAGGTGCCGAATTTTACTACTATTCGGTGGCTATCTCTAAAAAATTTCATAAAAAAGCCTTCCTTCTAAAAAAATATTCTTAAATCTCTTCCCAAAATAAGAATTTTGTATTATAATTATATAAGTAGATACATTATACAACTTTTTTAAAAATTTTTCAAGTATAAAATAAAAATCGGAGGATTTGGTTATGAAGCAGAGATACACTATCACTATTGCGGATATTGAGATGAACGTTGTAAGTGATGAGTCTCCCGAGGCAGTTGAGGCACTTGTCGGTATCGTTGACAGAAAGATGAGAGAGATTGCCCTTATGAGCAAGCGTTGCTCAAAGAGCGAGGCGGCTCTCCTTTGTGCACTCGATTATTGCTCGGATAAGATCAAGGCACAAAGAAAGATCAAGGCTCTTGAGACAAAGCTCGCCTATACCGAAACCGCACTTGAGGACCTTCAGGCTGAAAACGAGGAGCTTCGTGCCTCTCTTGCAGACAAATAATTTACGGTAGATAATGAATTCAAAACCTGAACTTTTAGCACCGGCGGGCTCGCCCGCCGCCTTTGATGCTGCAATTGATGCGGGGGCGGACGCGATATATCTCGGTCTGCCTGCCTTCAATGCAAGAATAAATGCAAATAATTTTACCCCCGCAGACATCGGTGCAGCTTTTTCTCGTGCACACGCCTACGGGGTTAAAATTTATGTTACTCTGAATACTATGGTCTTTGACCGCGAAAGAGATGATTTCCTTCGCACTGCAGAGAGTGCGTATCTTGCGGGAGCGGACGGCTTTATCGTTGCCGATCTCGGTGCGGCTGCTCTTATAAGAAAGAGTATGCCCGACATAGAGCTTCACGCAAGCACGCAGCTCTCGGGGCATAACGTCTCTGCGGCGGAAAAGCTCAAGGAGCTTGGCTTTACGCGAATGGTATGTGCGAGAGAAATGAGCGAGGGCGACCTTCGCACCTTCCTCAAAAACTCACCTATTGAGGCTGAGGTATTCGTTCACGGGGCACTTTGCGTTTGTCATTCGGGACAGTGTCTTTTTTCGTCCCTCGTTGGCGGAAGAAGCGGAAACAGAGGCGAGTGTGCCCAGCCCTGCAGACTTCCTTATAATGGCAAAAACAGCTATCCGCTCTCTCTAAAGGACCTAAGCCTTGCCGCACACGCGGACAAGCTCTCGGATATGGGAATTGCGTCCTTTAAAATTGAGGGAAGAATGAAATCCCCCGAGTACGTTCGTGACGTTACACGCATTTGGCGTAGACTTATAGACGAAAATCGCGGTGCTACGCCCGACGAAATGCGGGAGCTTAGCGAGATATTTTCAAGAGGTGGACTTACCGACTCTTATTTCAAGAAAAGCATATCGACCTCAATGCTCGGTACGAGGAGCGAGGGCGACAAGCAAAAGAGCCGTGAGCTTCAGCCGTTTGTGGGTATTGATCGTAAGAAACCGATTGACCTTTTAGTAAAAATAAAGGCGGGCGAGCCGTCATCTATTACCGTTACGAATTATCATAAAACGGTCTACGGAGATATTCCCGAGGCGGCACGTACAGCACCTCTCGACCGTGCGGCAGTAGAGAAGAACGTTTTAAAGCTCGGTGGCACTCCTTACTTTGCAAGAAAGCTTGACGTTGAGCTTGACGAGGGCCTTATTTTGCCCGTTTCAGCGATAAACAGACTCCGACGGGAAGCAATTGCCTCACTCACAGCGACAGGGCGTGAGGAGCAAAGTATTCTTGATGCGGATATAAAAAAATTCCCCTATGAGCCCATTTTTTCACGTACGGCGGTCTTTTACGAGCCAAAGAATATTACGGATAAGGCACGAGAGTATTTTGACGTGATATATACGCCACTCCATCTTTTTGAAGGGCAGTCAAACGGTGTGCTTATGCCTGCCGTAATTTTTGACAGCGAGAGAGCAGAGGTGCTTGAAATGCTGAAAAAAGTCGCAAAAAATGGGGCTGAGCACGCACTTGTCGGCAATATAGGACACCTGTCTCTTGCCCGCGAGGCGGGACTCGAGGTACACGCCGACCATAGATTCAATATTGCAAATTCCTCTGCGGCAAAAGAGCTTGCAGAGCTTTCGGTTAGCGATATGATAGTATCGGCAGAGCTTACACTGCCGCAGATAAGAGATATCGGAGGCAAGAGACTTGCAACGGTTTACGGTAAGCTTCCGCTTATGACACTTGAAAAGTGCGTCATAAAGGAAATTTCCGACTGTAAGCATTGTGAGAGAGATGGCTTTGCCTATCTCGTTGACAGAAAGGGCGTGCGGTTTGCCGTAAGACGTGAATATAAGCATAGGAATCTTATATTCAACAGTGTTCCCGTCTATATGGCGGACAGAGAGGATCTGCTTGCCAAATACAAGGTTGACGGTTGGCACTTTATCTTTAGTGACGAGAGTGCAAAAGAGGTTGACGAGCTTATTGACGCATATATCTCGCACCGTACTCCAAAAACTAATTTTGTTAGAAGGATAAATATTAAAAATGACTGATAACCGATTCGAAAGGGAAGAGATGCTTATAGGCAAAGAGGCACTTGCAAGACTTGAGGGTGCCCGCGTTTGCCTTTTCGGTGTGGGAGGTGTCGGTAGCTATGCTGCAGAAGCACTTGCCCGTGCAGGTGTCGGTGCTATCGACATTATTGATAACGATACAGTGAGCATCACCAATATAAACCGTCAGCTTTGTGCCCTGACGAGTACTGTGGGGCAGAACAAGATTGACGTGGTTGAGAGTCGCCTTCTCGACATAAATCCCGAGCTTAAGATAAGAAAATATCTCGATTTCGTTCTCCCCGAGAATATCGGAAAATACGATTTTTCGGAGTATGACTACGTTATTGACGCGGTTGACACAGTCAGTGCAAAGCTTGCAATAATCGAGGCTGCGAAGCACGCCGACGTAGAGGTGCTTAGCTGTATGGGAACGGGCAACAAGCTCGATCCTACGGCTCTTACCGTTACCGATATTGCTAAGACCTCGACTTGTCCGCTTGCGAGGGTGATGCGTAGAGAGCTGAAGACAAGGGGAATATCTCACGTAAAGGTTATATACTCGACTGAATCCCCCATCAAGATAGAGCAGAATGCCGAAGGGAAAAAGGCTGTCCCCGCAAGTATTTCCTTCGTTCCGTCAGTAGCGGGACTTATTGCGGCGGGTGAGGCTGTAAAGCACATTATAAAAGACGCAAAAGAGGATATTTGATATGGGAAAGATAAACTGGAGAGGCGGAGCACTCGTTGCCCCAGTGCCACCCGTAATGGTGAGCTGCGGCAGCGATGATAAGACAAATATTATTACTATCGCGTGGACGGGAATTATAAACACCATACCGCCTAAAACTTATATCTCGGTGCGACCGAAGCGTCATTCCTACAACATAATAAAGGAAAGCGGAGAATTCGTTATAAACCTCACTCCCGCGTCGCTCGTTCGCACGGCAGACTTTTGCGGAATATACACGGGTGCTAAGGTCGACAAATTCAAAAAGTGCGGTCTCACTCCCGCTCCCTCGGCTGCCGTTTCGTGCGTGTCGATTGCAGAGTGCCCTATGTCACTCGAATGCCGCGTTACCGATATTATACCGCTTGGCTCACACGATATGTTCCTTGCCGACATCGTTTCTGTGAGTGTTGACGAGTCGCTTATCGATGAGAAGGGAGCACTCCACCTTGAGTGTGCAAATCTTGCTGCTTTTGCTCACGGAGAGTATTTTGAGCTTGGAAAAAAGCTCGGAAGCTTCGGTTTTTCGGTGAGAAAAAACAAAAAGGGAAAAAATGTAAACAAAAAAGGGAAAGCCCCCCACAAGGGTTAAAAAAAGAGGTAAAAACGACTTGTTTTTACCTCTTTTTGTCTATTTTGATGAATATTCCGAAAAAGAAAAAAGATTTAGGTTGACCTAAAAATTGTGGAAAACTCTGTTGATAATGTGGAAAAGCCATATAATACAAGGCGTTTTTCAACGGTATCAACAATTTTGACTGTGGAAAACTGCTGTCAAGTGCTTTCCCGAAAAAAGCCGAGTTTCTGCGTTTTGCACAAATGCCCCTAAAAAGTGGTGAAATTCACCCTAAAAGAGTTAAATCGTTGAGAGCAATTGCTCGATAACGGCATATCCGCCCGAGAGCTTGACTTCCTTGTCGGCAGCTTCGCAAAGCTCGAGTGCTCGTCTTAATTTTTCGATGGATTTTGATGCCGCAGCCGCAATTCTAAGCTCAACCGTATATTCGCTAAGCTTAAATGGCTCAGGGCGGAGCATTGAGGCTATCTCAATGTGTGTCTTACCGCTGAGAAGCATAGATTTTACGACTAAAAGGTCGCTTATCGTTTTTGAGATCTCGGCTGAAATGATGACAGGCTCAACTCTGTTAAACTTCATAACCGAGAGAGCCTCAAGAGCCTTTTCGTTGTTTCCGTCAAGAAGTGCATTGGTAAAGGCAAACGCTTCTTCCTCAATGACCGAACAAGTAACGAGGGGCACGTCGGCTATATCTATGCGGTCTCTGCCCTTTGAGAGGGTATAGTAGGAGAGTTTATCTATCTCCGAGGCGAGAGTGAACATAGACGTTCCGCATCGCTTGAAAAGCTCGTAGCAGACGTCAGTGCTGCAGAGAACGCCGTTATGCTCAAAATGCTTTTCGCACCACGCCGCGAGCTTTCCCTTCGGGGGAGTTACAAAACGCACAGGTCGCAGATACTGCGACAGCTTTTTTAAGAAGGCAGACGGTTTTTTTACCGAATATCCCTCGTCAATTCCGCCTGCCATAACACTGATTATCAAAACGTTTGACGGATATTCGTCAAGAGACGCGAATACCTCGATCAGCTCTTCAAGCTCAGTCGGCTTTTTGAAGGTGGAAAAATCGAGACCGCTTACCGATACTATTTTAGCGTCACTCATCATTGGCAGAGGCGTGAGTGCGTCAAGAAGTGTGTCGGCAGTAAGCTTTAGGGGCTCAATGGTGAGGTCGTTGAAAAATGAGAAGGCCTCGTCACTGCATATGGCACGCCGTGCATTTTTAAGTGCGTTGAGCTTAAGATAATCCTCGTCACCGAAGAAAAGATACCCGCCGTGAAGTCCTTTTTTAAGCTCACGCTTAAAATCATCACTTGTGTAAAAATCCATAGCAGCTCTCACCCCCAAGTTCAATAATAATAAATATATTATATCATAATGAAGAGCTTTCGTCAACAATGGAGGTCAAAAGAGAGAAGAAAAAGGGGATTTTTTAACAAAAAAACGAAAAAACTCTTGACAAATCGGACAAGTTATGATTTAATATAAGATGTCATTGTATAAGCGTGTATTTCGCCTATTGGCAAACGCTTCCGGAAATACAATTCCGGATTTATAATGTCCGGAATTATTCAGAGTTTAAGGAGGTGCAATCAATGCTCAGAACTTACCAGCCTAAAAAGCGTCAGAGAAAGAAAGAGCACGGCTTCAGAAAGAGAATGGCTACTGCAGACGGAAGAAACGTACTGAAGAGAAGACGTGCAAAAGGCAGAAAAAAACTGACCTACTAATTGATAGAAACCACCGATGATCTTGAGAACAGCATTGCTTTCCGAGTGCATCGGGGTTTTTGCTATGATGGACTTTTAACTTTTTAAGTGAGGTGCGTCAAAAATGAAAAACGTTGCTATAAAAGAAAATCATTTATACAACAAGGCATACAAGAGAGGGCAGAGGAGTGCGGGAAAATACACTGTTGTGTACGTTCTGCGTGACCTTAAGGCTCGAAGGGTTATGCTTGAGAATCCCGAAAAGAAATATCTCAACCGACTTGGTATTGCGGTATCGAAAAAGCTCGGCAACGCGGTAGTGCGTAACCGTGCCAAAAGGATAATACGTGCGGCATACCGCTCGATTGAGTCAGAGCTTAGCACGGGCTTTCTCGTAGTCATAAGTGCGAGAAGCGGAATTGTCGGTGTCAAGAGCACCGACGTAAAGAGCGAGCTCGAGACGGCATTCTCACGCCTTGATATGTATAAAAACAAAAAAAACCGATGAAGTACGTTTGCATTTGGCTTGTACGCTTTTATCAAAAATTTTTATCGCCGTTAAAGGGAGCTCCGACTTGTAGGTTTACGCCTACCTGTTCTGCCTATGCTATCGAAGCATTTAGAAAACGTGGCTTTTTTGTGGGATTTGGGCTTACTGTGTGGAGAATACTCCGCTGTAATCCGTTTTGTGTTGCTGGATATGATCCCGTGCCCGACAAAAAGATCCCCAAATACAGGAGAGAAAAAACGGCAGATTCGAAAAATAACGAAGACAATGACAAATAATTTAAGAGAGGATTTTCAAGCTTTGAGTATTTCAGCTTGAAAATGAATGGGACTAATTGTGGATATTATCAATATTCCCTTGGGGTATGTGATGAGATTTCTCAACAATCTCGTAGGAAATCAGTACCTTTTGGCACTTTTCCTTTTCGCGTTGGTTTTTGAGATAATTCTTTTACCCTTTGCTATCAAGCAGCAAAAAAACTCCATTAAGCAAGCAAAATTGCGTCCTAAGGAAATGGCTATCCGTAAGAAATATGCGGGACGCGATGACAACGTAACGAAGCAGAAGGTACAGCAGGAGATACAAGAGCTCTATAATAAGGAAGGATACAGCCCCTTCGGCGGATGTTTGCCTCTCCTTATACAGTTACCGATTTTGTTCGCACTTTATGATATCGTTATAAATCCCTTGCGTTACATCTGTCAGTTTACAGAGGAAACTATCGCACTACTTCGTGACGTGGTGATAACATTCGGACACGATATTCCTGTCCTTACGGGAAATCACACTAACACCATCAAGCTTATGAATGCTATTGATAAGGTGGCAGCTGAGTATCCCGGAGCATTCAACAATATAGAGGGATTCAATCCCGATATCGTTTTCCCTAAGATGACCGTGTTCGGCATAGACTTTTCCGCTATTCCGAAAGATGCTTTTTTAAGTTTGAGTGAATTCGGCTGGCTCTTAATAGTGCCCGTGCTTACCTTCGTGGTATATTTCTTAAGCTCGAAGATCAACCGTAAGCTTATGTATCAGCCCACAACGGCAGACGATGCTGCAACAGGCTGCTCTAACAAGATGATGGACTGGATGATGCCCGTAATGAGCGTGGCTATCAGCTTTTCCGTTCCTGCGGCTGTAGGTATTTACTGGATCTACAGATGTGTTCTCGGTGTTGTAAAGCAGTTCCTTATCAAGTTGGCTATGCCCCTTCCCGTATTTACAGAAGAGGATTATAAGGCAGCGGAGAAGGAGTACGGAGCAAAGCCCGAAAAGGCGTCAAAGTCGAAGTCAAACGGACCGAAGCCCGGTGTTCGTTCGCTTCACCATATAGACGATGAGGATTTCCCTGATACCGCTCCTGCGGCTCTTGCGAGAAAGAAGGCTCTTGAAGAGGCTGAGGCAGAAGAGAAGAAGGTAGAGGAAAAGAAGCCCTCTTTGATAGCAGAAGCACCCATCAAGGACGATACAAGACTTGATAAGAAGAGCGAAAAAGCCGAAAAGGAAGAAGAAAAGACCGATTCGGACGTAAATGACAGTGAAAATAACTAAATAGGTGGAATAAAAATGAAAAAAGAAGTAGTAGTAAGTGCAAAGACTGTGGAAGAGGCACTCTCCCTTGCGGCTGAGCAGCTCGGTATCCCTGCTGACGCACTTGAATATACGGTTATTGAAGAGCCCAAGAAGGGACTCTTCGGACTCGGTGCAGTTCCCGCAAAGATCTCGGCATTTGCACGTGGCGGTGAGTATGATGCACTTGAGTTTATAAAGAAGCTTATGGCTGATATGCAGATCGAGGCTGAGATTGAGATGTGTGACGGCGAGAGTGCTGACCACAAGGTTATAAGCGTCAGCGGCGAGGGTGCAGCTGTTCTTATAGGACATCACGGTGAGACTCTTGACTCGCTTCAGTATCTTGCAAACCTTTCTGCAAATAAGAAGGTAAACGGTGTTAAGCGTGAGTTCGTAAAGATAACGGTTGACGTTGAGGGTTACCGTGCAAAAAGAGAGGAAACCCTCCGTGCACTTGCAAGAAGAAAGGCACAGCAGGTCCTCAAGTATAAGAAGAGCGTTATGCTCGAGCCTATGAACCCCTACGAGAGAAGAATTATTCACTCAGAGGTTCAGAAGATCGAAGGCGTTTCTACAAACTCCATCGGTTCTGAAAACAACCGTAAGGTAGTTATGTACCTTGACACAAAGGGCGAGTAAAAAACAAGAAAAGGTGTGCTTTGGCACACCTTTTTTGGTGCAAAAACGCCTCCGCAACATGTGCGTTGCGGAGGCGTTTTTATCTATCATTATTATTCAGTAACAGGATTTGTCTCGGTAACGTACTTTCCGTTATAAACGTAGAGGTTAGTGATAGTCTTGCCGTCGGCAGTAACGTTTACACGGTACCAATGTCCGTCGTCGCTGATTCCCGTAACGTCAAGCTTTGCACCGTGCTTTGCAACGAAGCCGATGTTACCTGTGGGGTGGAATTCAGTGTCGGGGGTCGTGCTTGTAAAGGTTCTGAGGTTTACGTTTCCAAGCTCACCGTTGTTGGGGTCAATATTTGTTATGTAAAGTACCTTGGGTGTATTCTCCTTCATAGAGAAAACAACCTCGTTCGATTTATCTGTAAGGAAGTATGTATTGAGGTAGAGGATCTCGCCGTCAACCTCGATTCCTGACCAAAGCTCGTTGACCTTAACTCTCTTGTAGGACTTTCCGAAATCAACCACACCGACAACGTTCTTTTCGCTCGAAGCATCGGGAGTGGATCTAACCTTGACCTGAACGCAGTTCTGAACGTAAACTGTCTCGTTTACGTCTGTGAAGGTAAGAGAAACGGGAGCGCTGGTTGTAGGAGCCTCAGTAGGAGCCTCTGTTGTGTCGGGCTCTGAGGACTGGGGATTGAAATCAAGTTCATCGTTATATGGATTATCGTTGTCGTCATCTTTATCACCACAGGCAACAAACGCAACGGAAGCGATCATAAGAAGTGCGAGTAAAAGGCATAGTAATTTTTTCATTTTTTGTTCTCCTTGTTTTGTAATTTTTGTTTTTTTGCGGGGTTGCCCACGATTATTTAGCATATATAATTATATCACACGTGTTTCGCTATTGTCAAGACGAACCGCATAATATTAGAAAAAATTTTTGTCCAATTTTAGGTAATTTTTTATAAAAACGGACTTAATTCTTTTTGTCGTTTTCGATGATTTTTTTGAGAGCCTCAACGGCAATCTTTATTGCCTTTTCGGTGTCGTGAGTCTCATCGCTGTCGGTATCGAGTCCCGCGTTGTATCTCTCCTGATTCCAAACCGAAACGAAGAGAGCACCCGAGCGTGCACCAAGAGTCGCACTTACCGTAAAAAGAGTTGACGCTTCCATTTCGCTTGCAAGCACGCCAAGTCGCTTCCAAGCTTCCCATTTTTCAAGTAGAGCAGACGACGTAGGCATACGCTTCGGCGAATGTTGCCCGTAAAACGAGTCCTTGCTCTGTACCACTCCTGCGTGATAGTCAGCTCCGCTTTCTTTCGCCGCCTCAACGAGCGAGAAGAGAATATTCGTGTCGGGAACAGCAGGAAATTCGGGTGGAGCGTACTCGTGAGAGGTACCGTCCTGTCGTACAGCTCCGCTCGCGATAACAACGTCTCCCGATTTTACGTCAAGCGAAATGCCACCGCAGGTGCCGACTCTAATAAAGGTGTCGGCTCCGCACGAGAAAAGCTCCTCAACTGCAATAGCGGTCGAAGGGCCGCCAATACCTGTTGAGCAAACGCTGACCTTCTCTCCGAGAAGATATCCGCTCCATATATTGTACTCTCTGTTCATAGAGAGATGCTCTGCCGAGTCGAGATATTTAGCTATCTTTTCGCATCTTCCGGGATCACCGGGAATAATGCAGTATCTTCCAATATCGCCACGCGTGGCGTCGATATGATACGGCCTTTCTTTGCTATCTAACATAGGTACTCCTTAAATTCAGTTGAATTCTATCGAATAGGATACGGTCTTTGTATCGTTTACAGCTATATGGAAGAGGTCCTTTTTGGTTTCAAGGTCCTCGGTAGTCTTTCTGTCGTTTGTCGGAGCGGCACACCAGGGCTCAATGCAGATAAAGGGCGTATCGGTGCCGTACTCCTGCCATATTCCGAGATATTCCATATCGTCGTAACGCAGTTTTACAGAGCGATTTCCCGCAGTTGAGCGAAGGGTAAGCTCCTTAGCCATTCCGTACATAAATATTCCGTCGGGGATAAAGAGGTCGTGTCTGAGGCGGAGAATTTTTCCGTCCTCAAGTTCAAGAGGAACGGTCTCGCCCGTAACGGGTGCAACGATTATCTTCGTGGGAGTTGCTTTTTCTGAAAATTCAATGTAGTAGTCCTCAAAAACTCCCTCACCGCCAAGAGGCGTGTTGAAGCCCGGGTGAGCACCGAATGTCGCACAAAGGACGTTGTCTCCCGTGTTCTTTATGTCAGCCTTAACGGAAAGCTTTTTGCCATCAAGTGTATAGGTTATAGTAAGAATGAAGTCAAAGGGATAATTCTCACGTGTTTTTTCGTTTGAGGTGAGAGTAAAGACTATTTCGGTCTCGCTCTTTTTGTTTACCGAGAAGATCTCGTACTGAGCAAAGCCGTGAAGAACCATATTATATTTTTTGCCGCGATAGGTGTATATATCGTTAAAAACGGAGCTGCAAATAGGGAACATGAAGGGAGCACGGTCTTCCCAATATTTTGCGTCACCCTGCCAGAGATATTCGCAGCCGTCGGGGCTCTTGATCGAGCGAAGCTCAGCACCCTTTTCGGCAATATTTATAGTTAAAAACTCATTGGATATTGTATGTATCATAATTTTAGTATCTCCTTTCGGTTTATATTTTAATTATAACATACCCTATTTTTTTTCGCAAGGTATATATATAAAAATGATGCCAATAATAAACAAAAAAGATGAAATTTTTTGAGGTGAAAAATGCAAAGTAAAACCTTGAGATTTGATGGGGACGTGACGGTCATCTCGAGTGCCTCGGTGGTTGGTGAGAAGGAGCATACAGGCCCCATAGGCGACGTGTTCGACCTATTTGACGCAACCGATAAATTCGGTAAAAAAACTTGGGAAAAATCAGAGGGCGAGATGCAAAGACTCGCTCTAAATATAGCACTTTCAAAGGGAAAAATGAGCGAGAGAGATATAGATGCTATCTTTGCGGGTGACCTTTTAAATCAGTGCTCTGCATCGGCGTACGGTCTGCTTGACTATGACGTGCCCTATTTTGGACTTTACGGAGCTTGTTCTACTGCCGCCGAGTCTATGATGCTCTCGGCTATGGCGGTCTCGGCGGGATTTTTTTCGAGATGTGCCGCCGTTACCTCGTCGCACAATTGCTCGTCTGAAAGGCAATTCCGTACACCGCTTGAATACGGTGCTCAACGCTCTCCCACAGCACAGTGGACAGTTACAGGCTCAGGGGCATTTATTATCGGTCACGGCGGCTCGGTAAGGATTGCCGAGGCACTCCCGGGAATCGTTATAGACAAGGGAGTGAACGATGCCTCAAACATGGGGGCGGCTATGGCGCCCGCTGCGGCACACACTATAAAAAGATATTTTGAGCAAGGAGAGGTAGCACTTGACGACGTCGACCTTATTGTTACGGGCGACCTCGGATACGAAGGCAGTTCGATTTTATGTGAGCTTCTTTTGACCGAGGGGTACGATATCAAAAATAAGCACAATGACTGCGGAATGATAATATTCAGCAGAGGGGCACAGGATATGCACTCGGGCGGCTCGGGATGCGGCTGCTCTGCCGTTGTTATGGCGTCGTATATCCTGCCTAAAATTGCGAGAGGGGAATTGAATAACGTCCTCTTTATCGGTACGGGGGCTATGATGAGCCCTTCGAGTATTCAGCAAGGACTTTCTATTCCCTCAGTCGGTCACCTTTTACGTCTTTGCCCTTCAACTAAAAATAAAGGAGAATAAGCTTCTATGGATATGTTTATGCAATATTTGTGGGCATTCGTGGTCGGCGGTGCGTTTTGTGTGATAGCACAGATACTCATTGACAAAACGAGCCTTACTCCCGCACGAATTCTCGTTTTTTACGTGGTAGCGGGAGTTATCCTCGGTGCTTTCGGCATTTACGAGCCTATCGTTGATTTTGCAGGTGCGGGAGCGACTACACCTCTTACGGGCTTCGGTTATCTTATATCAAAAGGTATCAAAAAGGCAGTTGACGAAAAAGGGCTTCTCGGGGCTCTCACGGGTGCTTTTACCGCCGCTGCGGCAGGAATTTCAGCCGCCCTCGTTTTCGGCTACCTCGCCACCCTCTTCTCAAGAGGTAAACCCAAGAATTGATTTATAGAGGTGTTTTTTATGCGGGGGCAGGTGTTTTTTGAAAAAACCACCCGCCCCCGCACCCCCACTCTTAAAAACTTTTTTAACCCTTTTATTACATAATTTAGAGTTTTCGTTTCTACACAAAGTCTCGGCAAATCAAGCAATATCAAGGTGTAATCTCTCCGTAGAAGTATAAACTTCACCTTTTCTTAAAAAGGGTTTAAAACGTTTTTTTGGAGAGGGGTGCGGGGAGAACCTATTTTGCAAAAAATGGTTCTCCCCGCATAAACTAACACCCCTAAAAATCAAAATTTGAAGTATTATATAACTAAAAAGAGTTGTCCTTGGTGCACCTGCGATAAAGCAGGTGCACCTTTTATACGTTCCGTTGATATTTTCAACCAAAATTAAACAATGCCGTTATTGAATAACGCTGAATATGTGATATAATATAATCAGAACAAGCGCTTGTCACTTTGTACCTTGGAGGATAATATGGAACTAAAAATTAGCGAAAATTTAAGAAATTTACGTAAAGAGCGCGGCAACACGCAAGACGATCTCGCGAATCATCTTGGTATTTCTGTGCAGGCAGTATCTAAATGGGAGCGTGGCGATGGCTTTCCCGATATTACGCTTCTTCCGTATCTCGCATCCTATTACGAAGTAACGGTAGACGATATTTTGGGGTGTAATTCTATTAGAAAGCAAGGCGACATCGAATCATTTAAGGTTCAGGCACAAGTACTGATCAATAAAGGAAAACGTAGAGAAAGACTTGCGCTTTGCCGAGAAATGCAAAAGAAATATCCGAATGATGAAACAGTTCTGTTTGAACTGATGTATGATTTGGATGCAGTAGATTTTAAATCAAATAGTGATGAAATCATTTCTATTGCTACAAAACTTTTGAAAAGCGATTCGATTGATATTCGCTATGGTGCCATTCAAATGTTGGCATTCACTTATTCAAAATTGGGCAATGACGAAAAGGCAATAGAATATGCAAAAATGATACCATGCAACAGAGATTTGCTTTCCTCTGTACTAAAGGGAAAGGATTTGGTGGAACATTGTCGTTGGTATTTTTGGAATGTATGCGATACTATGCTTAGACACTCTCACAATATGATCCAGTGTCATGAGGCTGAATATACCGCAGAAGAACGCCGCTCTATAAGAAAGACATTGTATCAATTTTACCATTTAATCTTCTCGGATGGTGATTTTGGTTTTTTTGAAAATCGTCTTGGAAGGCTTTGTCGTGATATGGCGATAAGTTCGGCGGAAATGGGCAAGGTAGATCAAGCCTTTGATGAGCTCGACAAAATGTGTGATCATATGGAAAAATATCAGAAATTCACGAATATAGAACATACATCTCTTTTGGTTCGTGGATTAAAATATGATTCTTCGCAGAGCGGTAGCAGTGACGAATATAGTATGGCTTATGGCTTCCTTTGTTCCTTGGATGAAAATCCTCGGTTTAAGTGCCTTCATACAGATGATAGATTGAAAATAATAAAAAACAGGTTGCAAGCTTTGGGATGATTTTCTGCCCCGCTCGCGCGGGGCTTTGCTGTTGTGTCCACAAAAGCAGTGCTTCGTATGCCTTAATTAAGGACATACGAAGCACTGCATTTTTTATATATTCAATTCGTTAATCGATTTTACCGATGAAGCGGTAGTAGATCTCTATCTCTTGGTCGCGGTATCCGTCCTCGGTTGTTGTGCCTTGGTGGATAACGATTTTCTCAATCAGTTCGTTGAGCAGAGGGACTGTCAATTCCGTGACCTCGGTGTACTTCCGTATCAGTGAGATCCAACGCTCAGCGTTTCGCTCGGTTTCGGCGTTTTCGGACAGCTTGGTTTTGAGTGCTGAGATCTTTTCTTCAAGCTCCATCTGCTCGTCTTGATACTTGTGCAAAAGCATATCGTAATTACGCTCGGCAATCTTGCCCATCGCGTGATCCTCATATAGCTTTGCAAACATCGTATCAATTTCCTTTTGCCGCTTAAGAGATTTGTTAAGCTCTTTTTTTGCAATATCCGTTTCGCTTACCCGTTGCTTTTGACCGTTTTTCAAGAGATGGTCTAATAGCTGTTTTTCATCTTTTTGCGCCAATGATACCCAATACTGAAGTCTCACAAGAACCACATTACACAAGGTCTTATAATTGATAAGATGATTCGTACACCGTTCCTTGCCGTATTGAGCGTAAGTTGAACACTCAAACGCGCGATAAACGCTGTCCTTGTATTTTCTTTGCTTGATCCTCATAAAGCTTTCACAATCAGCACAACGGATCAGTCCCGCAAAGATGTGTGTCGAGCCGCTTTTGCATGGCCGCTTTCTTTGATTTACGTGAACCTGTACTTGCTCCCATACGTCTAAAGAGATCAGAGGTTCGTGTGTGTTCTCCACCCGATACCAATCATCCTCATCTGACAAATACTGCTTTTTGTTCTTAAACGAAACGTATTTACGTCGGTAATGGATGCTATTACCGATGTAGGTCTCATCTCGCAAGATAAAGCCTATTTGCGGATTTGTCCAAAGATACTTTTGATTTTCGGGTTTGCCCTCAAACAGATGTGAAAAGAACCCGTATCTTTCGTATTGCCTCCAAGATGGACTGGGTATCTTCTCGGCTTCTAAAGCTCTGCGAATGCGATTCGGCCCCATCCCCGTGGTCGCAAGGGTAAAAATCTTTCGCACTACCCAAGCGGTCTCCTCATCGGGAACGATCTTTCCCTTAATAGTCTCGTGCTTAACGTATCCGTAAGGAGCGCAATATCCCGATCTTGCACCATTCTCAAACCGAACCTTCATCGCGGCTTTCACCTTTTTCGATGTCTGTCTTGCGTGCATCTCATTGAGAATGTTCAGAAACGGTGCGATCTCACTTTCACCTTTTTCGCTATCCACTCCGTCGCTGATTGCAATATAGCGGACGCCTTTGGATGGAAAATAGATCTCTGTGTACTGTCCCGTTAGGATATAGTTTCTGCCGAGACGCGAAAGGTCTTTTGTAACAACGCAATTGATCTTTCCGTCCTCAATATCATCGAGCATTCTTTGAAATCCGGGACGATCAAAATTTGTACCCGAGTAACCGTCATCAACGTACTCGTCAACAAGCCTCAGCCCGTGCTCTCTGCAATATTGGGTAAGCATCTGCCTTTGGTTGGATATACTGACGCTTTCGCCGTGAACGTCATCGTCACAGCTAAGTCTTAAATAAATTCCTGTATTGTAGATTTGTTGTTTCAATTAAGTTCCTCCTTGTAGACTTCGAAACAACCCAATGGTACAATACTTGCTTACGCTCATATTATACCATAGGTTGGTTTCGTTTTCCATAGCATTTTGTAAATTTATGATGCTTTTTCTGTAGAATCGGATTCTATACTTTGAGGGCAAGGCATAGCCGCCGCTTCATTGGATATTACGTTCTCAATCAATTTCCCAACACGCTTACCCTTGTCGGGAAAGTGTTCGGTAATACGGATACGTGTTTTGCCCTCGATAAAATACAGAATGTTGTCGATCCACTCTATACTGCCCTCGGCTCTCTTGTTGTCAAAAGCAATTCGACATCTGCGAAGAAAATCACTTATAAATTCTTTTATTCTCATCCATTACCTCCATTCATAATGACCGCATCAAGCTCAGTAGGCTCATTCATTACTGCGTTCTGCTGCGAGTCATACCAAGCGAACAAAATCTCAATAATCTTGTCCTTGACCTCCTTGGGCTTCATATCGGGAAAGAAGTCGGAGATCTCGTCTAATGCGAATTTTACGCTCTGCTTCTTGGGTGCTTTTTCTTTCGGCTTAGAGGCATTGCATTTGAAGTAGCCGCGAATCTGTTCTTCGTTGAGCTCTCCTGCTTTACTCGCATTTTTCATTTCTTCGGTCTTGTCTGTGGTAATTGACATAGATTTCTCCATAAGCAGCATCCACACCGTCATCTGCTCAAATTGACGCAGATAGGAATAGTTCACACCTGCGGTTAGCGAAACGATGCCCTCATCCACCATTTTCAAGAGCTCGGGGATAAGATAGGTTAAGCGGATATAACGCTGAATCTGACGAGCACTATCGTCCGTGCTTTCTGCAAGCGCCTCGTCGGAACGCTTCGTGCCATCTTGGCACGAACTTCCTTGATGGCGCAGAACGTCCATCTTCATCTTGTAGGCAAACGCCTTCTCCGACGGGAGTATTTTCTCGCGCTGAAGGTTAGCATCGACCATTGTAAGAATGGCTTCTTCATCGGTAAGATCACGAACGATTACGGGCACATCAAACTTATTGAGTCTCTTACAAGCTTCATATCGTCTGTGACCGGATACGATCTCATAACCGCCGCCCGTAGGTCTTTTTCTAACAATAATGGGGTTGAGTACGCCGTACTGACGGATGCTCTCAACAAGTGCCTCCATATCCTCATCGTCCTTGACCTTAAAGGGATGGTTCTCCATCGGGTGAATGTTGGTGAGTGCATATACGCAGGTGTTTTCTGTTCTGCGGGCGTTCAAATCTTTTGTTTCACAAGGGTTTATCATCTTTGTTTTTCCTCATTTCTTTTAATTTTAGGTTGTTTTTTTGCTCCCGTTTCTCTCGGGAACATTTCTTGTTCTTGCTCCATCTCAATGCGGAGCTTTTCTTTTAGGTTTTCGATTATCGGGAATATGCCCTTAGCCAAGTTAATATCGTGGCGAATAGTTTTCAGTTCGGCACTTATGGCTTTGCGCTTACGTGAGCATTCGTCTTTATCGGCTTCGGTAGTAGCTCTGCGGCGGCGATTATCGATCTTGTTACGTGCTGACAGTAACATAGCCATCTCCGCTTCTTTCTCATCAATAAAGGTTTGAACCTTGTCGGCAGTACCAAGGTCGTTGCGATTGATGAGATTGACCGTTTCCATATAGCGATCCAAATAGATCTGCTCTTGACGCATTGCGGGTGAAAACGGCTCTTGGTAGTTTTCAGTTGTTATTAGGTTGCCGCTTGTATCAATGCCGAACAATTCAAGCACGATCATAAAGATCAGTTCTACAGTGTTATGCTGATCGTACCTCTTACATCGCTCCCAAATCTCATAAAGCGGTGGACGGCTCGGATAGTACGGTGTTCGATGTTCTCGCCTTGACAATATTCGCTTTTCGATTGCTTCGGTGGTATAGCGTTCACCGAGGCTATCTATACGAACAGGGCGTTTCCATCCCTTTGCGATCACGCAAGGATGCTTGTACTCCTTACCGCGCAGATAGGTGTAGCCGCGCCGCGCAAGCGCGAATTGAAAATGACTTGGAAGCATACAATCCGCAATAGCATCGTCAATGTCCATCTTCAATAGCGTCCTGTGAGACGGCTTGCCTTTCTTCTCAGCCATATACGCGACGTATGGTGCACGTTTCCTCTGTGGTTTCCGGATAACCGAGAGATTGTGTTCAAGACAGAGCTTGTCCGATTCGGGAGCCATCACCGTGTCATGATAGTACGGCGGGCAATGGAACTTCTCTCCATCCTTGAAGCTCACGCTATTCAGAATAAAGTGGTTATGCAGATGCTCGTGATCTCGGTGGCTGGCAACCAATACCTCGTATTTGTCACCCCACAATCTTTTGGCAAGCTCCACCCCGAGCGCGTGGCATTGCTCGGGTGTTACCTCACCGGGTTTGAAGCTTTGGTATCCGTGGTAGGCGACAATACCTCCGTACTTTCCGTACCGTCGCTTGGTCTCCACCATTCGCTCATAGGCAAGCTCGGGCAGGCAGTTTACTCCACTGATCAGATACCTTTGTTCCGTCTTGTCGGGATTCTCGGCATAATCCATCAACCGGCGGAGATCTTCTTCGTTGGGATTCTCTGTCTTATCCGGATTAGTGGCATAATCTAAAGCATCCTTAATGGAGCGGTGCACCGCCCATATTGACGTCACTGCCATCATGCACCTCCCTTGTAGAGATCGCGGATGAGATTAACGAGCTCGGCTCTCGTTTCACCATCTGCTCCCGCACAGATTTCTTCAAGCCGTGCTACTGTGGGATACCAATCCATTGGGCGTTCTCGGCTCATCTTTGAATTGACCGATTGGCGAAGATACTCGGACACCGTAAGTCCTCGCTTCTCAGCAGAACGTTCGATTTTTGCTTTGTGATCCGTCGTTGTCTTGAAGCGGATCACTTCTTCTTTCTTTTTGTTGTCGATAGTTTTATCCTCCTGTGTTGTAATTTAGAGGGTATTAGGGATACCTCCCTAAAGTGTCTTTGCGCCGAAGCAAAGACGGGCAAGCGGGCGTAGCCACGTTTGCTATGCTTGTTACAGTATAGGACAGAGCCCTATACCGTAAGGTGGCGAATCCACTTATCCCCTCGTTCTTGCCGTCAACCGTACCGCAGACTATGTTGAGCCTCCTTCCGTGAAGATTCGCGGCGTGGTCTTAGGCGGTGTGCATACGCACTATGTATGGAGGAGCACCGCGCGGACATTTTGTCCACACGGCTATACGGGCATTTGCCCATCGTTTTTTCGTTTTGGTATGGGTCAATTTGACCCATACCACTTCATTTTCCGCTTCGTACCATCTTGGCACGAGGTTGCGATTTTGACGTCCTGCAAGTATTTCTCACTTATATACCGAATCGAAAACATCAAATTTGTCCTGCGATAAAAAGTCCCTTCAATAGGTAGGCAGCGAGAAAGCCTAAAATCCGCAACTTTTTTCAAAAATTCATAAATTTTTTTCAATCTCCTACTATTCGTTGCTGACTTTTTCGTAAAACTTTGCGTGAGAAATTAAAAGTCCCTCTAAGTAGTAGCCGATAAAAGAACCCCAAATATACCCCTTCACTATACGTTGCTTACTTTTTTTCGATTTGAGCAACATATTTTTGCTGAATTTACAAATTGTTTTCATATCCGCTCACTATTCGTTGCTTACTTTTTTTCAAAAAAACAACCTTAAAAATCGAGAGTTTACAAATTATTTACTTGATCCTCCTACTTATGAGTTGGGAACTTTTTCAGCAAATGATAACCTCAAATATGAAAAAATGTTTTACGGCAAAGATTATGGGAGTAGTATTCAAATTACTGCGCGTCTCAATTCGAGACATGGTTAGGGGTATTTGGCGATGTAACACATCCACGTCTTTTTCATTTGGACTCCTTTCTCCAAGAGGGAAGCTCCAAACAAAAAAGTGGAGCCAATAAATTGCATTAGAAAATGCAGCTTATCGACCCCACTTGGTCCTTCATTGATGCCACTTCATCAATGGTTTTTCATATTTAATTGATCATTCTAATATGATGACACGATTGCCCGAACCGCATAAATTAGGTTCACTCTTGGCCTTGTGAAATTTCAACGCAAAGAGTCCTGTGTCCTCTTATATTATGCAACAAAATCCATTCTATGTCAACCGGTTTTTAGAAATTTGAGGTGCGGAAGTTTTTCCGCACCTCATTGTTTGACGAAGGAGTTATTGTTATGCATAGATTAGCCACCTCGTGCCAAGTTGGCACGAGGTGCTGTTAATGAGATTATTCAATTTGATCTAAAAATTCGCCGTAGATCAGCTGCTCGGCTTCTTTTCGAGCCTTGACAGCATCATCAAAATTTGCATATGTACCGAAATTGTAAGTCTTGCCCTTGAAACGAAGTCGAGCGCGCCATTTGCCTGTTTTGCGCTCTAAATATACACCGCGTGCGCCGCTGGTGTTGGTTGCGATCAGCTTGTTGCTTGTGATACGGCTGATCTGTGTTCCGTCCACAAAACCAGCCTTTTCTCGCATCTTTTCGCCTGCATATTTGCCGACGCATTCATTACACATACTTAAATCGAGGTTCGTCAGCGTATCGGTAGCTTTGTAGGTGATATTGCCACAATCGCACCGACATTCCCACAGAGGAACCGTTCTCGCGCCGCGGGAACCACGCTTGCCCGAGCGACTGATGACCTCTAATTTACCGAAACGGCGGCCTATCAGATTTTCTTTTGTTGGTAAAGCTCTTGCCATATTATTGAGTTATCTCAGAGGGAGATATGTCGGTCACAACCTCCACTACTGCCTCAGCAGTATCCGATTCCGTCACTACCTCCGAAGTTGTCGTTACCTCAACAGGTGTTCCGTTGTTGATTGGCTGGGATTCGATTGCTTCTTTAGTTGAATTTGTTTCCGGAGTAGATGCTGGTAATGCATCCTTTTTCGTGCAATTCAAATATAACCCACCATTTATAAAAGTCCTATTAGCATCGGGGACGCTTGATGTCCCCCAACATCTGATAATCTCCACTTCGGTGGTATCAGCTCCAAATTGCAAAGTGAAAGCAATAGATTCTCCTATCGAAATTTGATCAGTATAGTAATTCGTACCGTCAACATTTAAAACACAGTAGGCGGTCTTAGCATTTCCTTCGGCCGTGATTGTTATCTTATAGGGTGTATCTTTTTCAAAAGTGTACTTTCCGTCAGAACTGGGGACAATTGCAGTATCGTTATTCTTTACCGAAACGGTGACATCGCAATATGCAGATGTAATATCATTCGGTGACGATGATATTTCCGCACTAAACCATGCCCAAGTAACCGAACAAAGAGCCACCATACAGAGTAATATCCCTATAACAGAAATCGTAATGCTCTGCTTAAACGCCTTTTCGGTCAATCTATTGCTATCAGAAACGCATATATTCTTCTTATATTCTCTCATTTAATGACCTCCTATCACGAGAAAGGAAATGAATAACTTCGGCAATTAAAACGCACAAGCAACATTCTTATGCGCTTTAATTGCCGCCTATCCCCCGAGGGGGATAGGACGGACTATAATATACAAGTTATTAGCCTTCCGGATTATAGCTTGCAGGATAGTTGACAGTTACGCCTTCGTAGGAAGGAAGTCCCTTAACCCCATACTGATCACCGCCAATAATTTGGTTAAAGGGTATGCATTCATTGTGATGTACAGTGCATTGGCTATGGTCGTAATCAGCAGGAAGTCCATCATACGAATAACCGGGCTCAACACGCATACCTCTTCCGTTGTTATAACCGGGGGTAGGATCACAGTAATGATAATTCATCCAGTCTCCGTAGTTTACAGTTACGTTTGTGAATGTAACATTATACTTTGACATATCCGGATAGTTCATTCCATCAATAGTCGTCGTCTCCTCGCAACGACCGATCAACATACCGCACATACGGTAGTTATAGTAGTCGTAGGAAGCGGTACAATCGTTATAAGCATCAATACGGCAAGCAACGTTTACATTTTCGAAGTTGTAAGTTGCACCGGGCTCTGCCTGACCGACAATGCCGCCAATGGAGCTGTCAAAAGAACCCCAAAGACCTGCAAGAACACAATCTTCCTTGATTGTTATGTCTTTGAAAGTATAGTTACCGGCACCGGACCATCCGATGATACCGCCGTTACCGTTGTTGTACGTTGCGGAAATGCTGTCCTCAATCGTAATATTCTCGAATACGCA
The DNA here is from genome assembly GCA_017503865.1 of Clostridia bacterium. Lineage (GTDB taxonomy): Bacteria > Bacillota > Clostridia > Oscillospirales > CAG-272 > HGM12713. Next base: position 91,294 of record JAFVSI010000009.1, read on the forward strand.
GGTTCCCGTTGCGCTACCTGCGACAAAGGATGTGTCACCGCCTTCGATATAGCTTTCGGAACCGATTATAGTCAAATTCTTGATGGTAGCGTTATTTACGTTACCAAACAATCCGTAAGAGCCATATGCCCCCCACTCGTAGCCAAGATCCCAACCATTCTGATAGAGATTGGTAATGGCGTGACCTGCGCCATCAAAAGTACCCTCAAAGGTGCCGTCTTTGCTGTGATCACCGATAGGTCTGAAGGTTACGGGATCTCCATCTGCATTTTCAGAGGTATCTTCGCAGTAAAGGTCAAGATCGTTTGCGAGTGTAAAAGTTACACCAGCAAAAGTGGTATCTCCCGAACACAGTTCAGAAAGACCGGCAAGCTGCTCAGCGGTTGTAAAGATGTATTCTGTTTGAGGATTTTCGGGATTGTACCATGACGTATCAGCAGTACCGTCCCAAACATCAGCAGTTGCAAGTTCGGGATATGTAGAATCCTTATCATACTGGTTGCCGAAGCTATCGTTCTCATAAGTAAATTGAGTTGCAAGAACATTGATGCCGAAGGTGATTGTGGGAATATCGGTGCCGTTGTGGTTAGCCTCGTTGCCAACGCTTTCAGCCATATCGACCTTTACGATCAGATACTTGGAAGTACCGGGCAGCAGCATTTCGTCAGCTCCAAGAACATTTGCGTTTTTAAAGGAAGCTGTATTGGTGTACTGCAATGTGCTTTCGTCGCCGAAAGCCACTCCAAGCAGAACATCGCCCATTGCCCCAGTATCCATAATAATCGAATCAACGGTAATAATGTCTGAGAGAACGATATTAGCACCATCTTTAGTCTTACCGATGGTCTCGTTAACAATGTTCATATTGGCATTGTATTTCAAAGCCAAAGTACCATTGTTCTTAATACGGAGAGCGACTACCTCTGTGTGACCGGGCTCCCAAAGTCCCTTCTGGAACAGATCGGTTGCACCGTCAAGTTCGTTCCAGTTTTCACCGTCAAGCGTATACTCAACAACAATGTCAAGATTGCCTGCGGTAATCACGTTGCTGCCGGAAGCAGCACTGTCTGTAAACCACGCGAACGTCGTGCTAAGCAGCATGGAAAAGCAAAGGAGTAGTGCCATGACGCTTGCAAGGAGTGCGCGCTTTGTGGATTTTGTGTTAGTCATTTTGTTTAACCTCCTTTGAAGACAATCAGAGATTAGCCCTTGCGGTAAACTTCAATGCCGTCAATATTGATAATAGCAACACGACCCGAGTTCATCTTGCCGGTAGTACCATAGGAACCGTTATAGGTGGTGTTGTTAACATTGATCGTACCGCCAGAGCTGAACACCTGGAATGCCAATGCGTTTGCATCGGAACCTGCGTAGACCTCACAGTTATTGATAGTCAAAGTAGCTCCGCCTGCGACTGCAACAGCGTGAGACTTTTCTGCCTTGATAATGCAATTTTCGATAGTCATATCACCCATAGCATATACAGCAGGCTGCATGTTCTTGGTGTTTTTCGCAGTAATGGTAGCATCCTTAACAGAAGAACCTTCGGGCAGAAGCAGACCGGTCGTTGCTTCAAAAGTACCACCGTTGATCTCTACGCTGAGATTGCTTCCATCATAATAAGAGCAATCCAATACATATCCGTTAGCTGCGGTGCTCGTATAATTAACATCATTCAGAACAATCTTGATTTCACCGTCACCGTCAGGCTTAATCAAAGTAGAACCTGCATCGTCAGAAATGAAGCTACCGCCATTGATTTCGATAGTAGCATTCGCCCCTGCGGCAACATCGACCAATCCGTTCTTGCCCAGCTTAACTTCTTCGTCAGTTCCTTCGATTTTTACAGTAACATCGCTTCCAGAAGCTACGAAGAAAGCACTATCGAGGGCGGAGGCATCCATATCAAAACCGTTCAGATCAATCGTAACATTGTCGGCAACAGCAATAGTTTCCGTCAAGGAAATGTCAGCCTCAAACTTTACGCTCTTACCCTCTGCAAGAGCATCGGAAAGACCTGCTGCATCAACCACAGGATACTCCGCGTCTGCATCATACTGATTACCGAAGCTATCATTTTCATAAGTAAACTGAGTAGCAAGAACATTGATACCGAAGTTGATGGTAGGAATGTCTGTACCATTGTGGTTAGCTTCGTTAGCAACAGCTTCGTCCATATCAACCTTGATGATCAAATAGTGCTCTACACCGGGAGCAAGCTCAACATCACTGCGAAGAATGTTACCTGCTTTGAATGTAGCGGTATTTTCATAAGCCACGCTACTTTCACCGTTAAATGCAAGCATAAGTGCAATATCACCAACACCCATATCATCGTTAGCCTGCTGAACAAGAGTACTTACGGTAAGAATGTCTGAGAGAACGATATCAGCACCATCCTTAGTCTTACCGATGGTCTCGCTGGCAATGTTCATATTGGCAGCATATTTCAGAGCCAAAGAACCATTGTTGGTGATACGGAGAGCGACTACCTCTGTGTGACCGGGCTCCCAAAGTCCCTTCTGGAACAGATCGGTTGCACCGTCAAGAGCGTTCCAGTTTTCACCGTCAAGCGTATACTCAACAACAATGTCAAGGTTGCCTGCGGTAATCACGTTGCTGCCGGAAGCAGCACTGTCTGTAAACCACGCGAACGTCGTGCTAAGCAGCATGGAAAAGCAAAGGAGCATTGCCATGACACTTGCGAGGAGTGCGCGCTTTGTGGATTTGTTTGTCATTTTTATGACCTCCTTATAAATTTTGCCAATTGATATTTATTATTTCGGCAATCAAAAAGCACAAACGGATTTATGCCCTTTGATTGCCGCCCAACCCCCGAAGGGGTTGGGTTGAATTTAGTTAAATCACTTTACAACTACAAGAGAGATATCGGTTTCATAGAGCAAACCGAGAGTAGCAATGTTGTCGGCAGTGATCAAAGTATCTCCGTAGTAGCAGTTTTCAAAAGTAGCTTCTGCTCCGGCTACGACCTCAATCTCAAATCCTGCATCGAAGTGGCAGTTCTTAAATTCAGTGGAGTTGTATGCTCTGAGGAACGCATAACCCTGTCCCTCACCAAAGTTACAGTTATCAAAAACTACTTCCATGTGAACATTGCTATAGCTGGTCCAACCGTTCAAGGTAGAGTTGCTAATATAAACGCCATAGTTTTTGTTTCCTGCATCAGAGTTGAATGTGTAAACAGTACCGTCGATAATTACGTTATCAATGTAAACGTTATCAGTGGCGCCGCTCATAAAGATACCACGCATACCACTGTTGATAACTACGTTCTTGATAGTACCTCCGGTGGTGTTAATAGCACTATCCCAAGTGGTCCAAGCATCTACGCCGATAGAATTGCCGTGGCCATCGAGACTCTGACCGTTCTTTACAACAACACCAGTCGCGCCGTAACCATTAGAGCCGGTCTGATTACTTTCTACAAAAACATCGAAAATAAGATCAACGTTTCCACCACTTGCGAGAGCGTTCTGCAATGAACCAGCATCAATAGCGAGATCAGTGTTTGCTACGATATCATAGCAGGTGTCATTATCGGCTACGTACGAATTCTCAAACTTGCCCGCGCCACCATTAATAACATTGTCCTTTACGAGAAGCTGGCACTTGGGAAGAGCATGGAAATACTTGCATCCGATAGCAGTAAGAGTTGCACCAGTGGTGTTATAGAACTCGTTCTCAACAATAGCTACGTTAAGAGCATAAGTGCATCCCGCACCATTGTGGGGATTTACCTTTGCGCCACAGTTAAAGAATGTGTTGCCGCTAATGGTAACATCTGCCTTTGTATAACCAATACGGATTGCCCAGTCATCAACAACGGTATCAAGAGTACCGAAGGTGTTGTTTGTGATAGTGAAACCACCCTTATCACCAGCATAGTCGATATAAATATATCTCTCTGCATTGGTGAGGAACTTACAGTTGTCAACAACTATGTTTCCAGCTGCGCCGGACTTACGGCCGTTCTCATAGAATGCGATCGGAACGTAGTTATCGGTATTCTGGTTGAAATAATTCAAGAACTCACAGTTGCGAATCTGAATATTGGCGGCACCATATGTGCTCGTCGTAGCACCAACAATGTTTGCAGTAAGGCCGGGGTTCTTGCTTACGCCCTGTACTTCGCGAGGTGCATATGCGTCGAAGGTAATACCGTCAAGAACGATATTGTGCTTGGAGTCGAGGTTGATGAAGTCAACCCAAGCCTTATCGGTATCAGGAACGTTGGGGTTAGCGATAAGCGTAATGTCATTCTGCTTAATAACGATAGGCTCATAGTATCCACCTGCAGAAAGACCGATAACGGTACCGGGCTCGCAAGTGTCAAGTATCTGCTGAATGGTCTCAGGAGTTGCGATGATATCGCAGGGGAGAGCTGCAGCGTCGTAATCGCTGCCGTAGCTATCCTCTTCGTGGGTGTACTGAGTAGCCATGAGATTGATACCGAGCTTGATCTCAGGAACGGCTGTGCCTGTCTTGTAGTTCGCTTCGTTACCAACAGTTTCGGGCATATAAACGATCATAGCGATATAATCGGTTTCGTTATTTTCCTCAAGAGCGTTTGCTTTGGTATAACCAGCGGAGATGGTCTTGTTGCCTCTCTCAACAGCCTTAAGCGCATCTGCACGATTTGCGAAAGCAGTATCAGTTTCAACTATACCGTACTTGATATAGTCAGAAAGCTTAAAGGGCTTTTCGTTAACATTAGTACCGGCAGTTTCGGAAACAACATTGATACCAAGCTGATACTTGAGAGCGAGAGAACCAACGTTCGTAATCTTCAGATAAACTACCTCAGTGTGGCCGGGTTCCCAAAGAGTGTTCTCCTTAAAGATGTTCGTATTCTCCGTTACTTCGTCCCAATTAGAAGCATCGGTGCTCCATTCGAGCTTAACATCGAGGTTTCCTGCAACAATGATGTTGTTTTCTGAAACAACGCTGTCTGTAAACCACGCGAACGTCGTGCTAAGCAGCATGGTGAAGCAAAGGAGCATCGCCATGACGCTTGCGAGGAGTGCGCGCTTTGTGGATTTTGTGTTAGTCATTTTGTTTAACCTCCTTCTTGGTATATTTTTGTTAGACTAACTATGTAAAGCGGCTTTTCCGCTAAACACCTATTCTGTTTCGTCCGTTGTGCTATCCTCGAACGCAGGATCGGCGGGAGGCGTTGCCTCGCCGTCTTTTTTGGCAAGCTGAGCTTTGAGCTCCAACAGCTCCGCCATCATACGCTGACTTTCTGCGCGTTCTTGCTCGATCTTTTCTCTTTCCACCTTCATTTCGTCCATTTGTTCCTTTTTGTATTGACGGAACAGGCGGATGCAATTAAGTCCCTGAGAAAGAATAAGAAGCAGAAAAGGAAGAAGGATACAAAGAATATAACCGGGTGTCGTTTTAAGAAACATAAAGAACGAGCCCACCTTCGGTATTCTGCCAACGTATTGTCCGACAACGTATTCATGTGTCACAACGGTTCTATCATCGGTATCAGTCGTAGTACCGTAGGTCACGAATCCGGGATGTCCGTTTGCATCGGTCGTCAATCTTCTGATCTTATGTGTGATCACCTCGCCAAAGTTATCGGGGTCTTGCGATAGGAAGGTGATAATGTCGCCCTCTTTCAACGTTTTGGGGTCAACGTTCTTCGATATCGCAATATCACCCGCATCAAAGTCGGTGGCTGACATGGAATCACTCGTTACGATGAAGAACTTGAAACCGAACAAGTTTCTTTCCGTCTTATCAAAGGTGCTGACCGAGATCAGAGTGAAGATCATCATACCGATCGCAACGGCGACTACGAGCCAGACCAAAACGGTCTTTGTTATCTGTAATGCTTTTTTCATACCGTCCTCCCTCAATTACCGAAATCCTTATCGGGATTATTTTTCTTCTGCGTTGCGTCTGCCGTGATATTAAAGGACACGGTCTGACCCTGCGCGCTATTATCGGCATCGGGAAAGAAATAGAACTCAATGGTAAGCGTTTTACTCTCGCCTGCGGCAAGACTGCCTGTCATTACTTTGTCGGCGGTCAACTGGTTCATCGTACCCTTGCTGAGAACGGTTCCGTCCTTTTCCTTGATGGTAACGGTGATATCATCCTGTAATTCGCCATTCACGCCCGTAAGATAAACACGATACCACACGTCGAACGTGCCGAGGTTGGAAATGGGAAACTCGCTTGTATAAGTTCCACCGGGCTCATAAACCATATCGGTTACGTCAACAATGGGTTTCCCATCGTTAATCGTAAGATCAACTCCCATACTCATAGTAAAACGGTTGTTCCGTATACTGACGATGGAGCTTGCCAAGGCAAAGCTGGTGATGGTCAGTCCCAGTGAAAGGAGGACGACGGTTACGATCATCATTGTCAATTTTTTCTTTAAATTATGTTCATTCATATACCTTTTCCTCCTTTACTGTAATTGCCATGAGAAATCGGCGGTAAGGCTTTCACCTGCGTATTCGTTGCCGACCTCTGCGCCGTTGGTATAAACGGTTATGCGGTAGTAGATGGGTGTGACGGTCTCGGAGCTTGCCGTAACGTTTACGTCAACAGCGGTGCAGTCCTTCATGAGTCCGTCGTAAAGAATCTTATCTTCTGCATCGGGTATAAGCTGCTCGACCTTCACGCGCATTACTGCGGTTAGGTTTTGCGCCGTGTCCACGTTGATATAGAAGCGGACAGTCTCGGTGCTGTCGTGTGTGACCGAAACACAGTAATATTGCGTTGCGTTGTCGCCAGGGAGCATATTGTCAACCGAAAACGGAACGTTATCATATCCGTCCTTCGCCGTCAATTCGATGGACGTTGCCACCTCGGGCGGTGTAGGAGGATCGGGCGGTGTAGGAGGATCGGGCGGTGTAACGGGCTTATCGTAGGCAACAAAGCTGTTGCTGGGCACTTTAAGCTGTTCACTCGTTCCGTCAAGCGTCCACGAGAGATCGCATACAAGTTTGGTTTCGCAATAATCTTCCGTCAAACCGTCAGCAATGACAGTAACCTTATAATAAACTGCTGTTTTATTGTTGTCGTTTTTAGTGAGAGTGTGCTCTACGTTGAGATCTTTGAGCAGACCTTCGTAGAGGGTGGTGTTACCATTCTCACCCACAAGCTCGACCTTGACTTTCAGCACCTCTTTCAGCTTGCTGTCGGTCACGATGGCGTTCGTAATAGCCATCTTAACATCTTCACCGTGAGTCACCTCAAAGGAAAAATACCTTGTCTGACTATCGCTGTTCATAATATGCCGCATATCAAATGCGGTGTTATCGCCTTCATTTTTCGTAATAAAGCTCAAATTCGGTATTATGGCAGGCGGATCGGGCGGTATTGTCTTTGAAATGGTAGTGAATTCATTGTTGGCAATCGAAATATTGTCCTGCTCTTCGATCCACCAAGACATATCGGCTATCAACTTTTGACCGTAATACTGCTCACTAAGCGGAGCATCAAGGTACATAGTGATACGGAACAGATACTCGGTCGTAGTATCCTTGTCGGCGTTCAAATCTATTTCAACTGCCGACATATCGGTAAGCAGACCGTCATACAAAAGCGCATCACCATCTGTTTTCACAAGCTCAACCTTAATTTTCAGTATTTCAGCAAGCTTTTGAAATTCCTCATCCTCACGGATCGTCATATCGTATTTCAAGACAAAATCCGAATTGTATGTAGCTTTTACGCGATAAAGAATGCTTTTACTATCGCCTCCGTTCATGCCCTCCACATCGAATGAAAGATTTTCTTCGGCGTTGGTATTGTTAAACTCCAAATCAGCTTTTGGTGTAACAACGGGCGGTATCGGGTCAATGACGTTGCCTGGGATATCCACCGAGCCGTGCGGCGGCTCTCCGCCTTGACAGCCACGAAGCAACAAAATAACTATAATAAGCACAAGAATCAGCAGTCCGATCATTACGGCAATTCGCTTCATATTGTTTATGCGCTTTATCGGTGCATCCGGGTCTGCATTATCAGTTATTTTTTCAAATTTTGCTATAGCAATAAACTTTGACATTGCCGAACCGACAGAAGACACTAATTTTTGAAATATATTATTTGCCATTACTGTCCTCCTCTCTTTAATTTTTAAAATAGGTTATCATCATACAATACAGAACGTTGAAGATGTGCGGTCTGTTTTCATCGTTATCTTCAAGATCACCGTTATAGACACGAATAGCAAAATCGAACAGTGCAGTAAACACACTATGTAGTATCGAAGAAACGTCGGCTTCTTCTTTGAATATCGGGGTCATTTCATCGACCATTCCCGCAAACAGTTTTCTGTGAGCTTCAAGAGAAGCGCCTTTGAAGTATATCGAATAATAATACCTAACATAGCATCGGCAACGTTCCTCATTACCCAAGATAAATTGCCAAGCCATTGAGAAAAAACTCTCCAGCTTTTCTTTTCTGTTGTCATCAAATCCACCGACGATTGCAACGCCGTGCTTGAATGCGTGGAACAACTCTGTATCCAATCGAACAAAAGCAGTTTCATATAGTTTCTCCTTGCTACCGAAGAAACGATAGATATAGACTTCGTTCATCTTGAAATCGGGCAGTTGTCCTCCGCAGTGAGTAAGTTCCTTGGTTGTCGCTTTTTCAAAGCCGCCTTCGGCAATAAGATGTATGGCATTTTCAATCAGAAGCTCTTTTATTTCCGATTCGTACCTCATTCGGTTTCCCCTCCATTTCATTTGTAACCGAGCATTTTTGAGTTTAAGGCAATTAGTGAACGCTACACGGATGTCTTAAAAAAATCCTATCCAATGTAGGAATTAGACTTTTAATAATCAAATACAGCGCACATGGGCTAATAAAGCGACATAACGAGAGTTATGTGATATTAGGTATCCGACAAATTCCAGATACATAAGTGATTATACCACAAAAGCTCGTAAAAATCAATAGGTTCAACACAATTTATAAGCTTACAACGAAATTTTATTGAAATAGATACAAAAAATTGCATAACAACAACGCCTTTCGTATAGTTTTTTCAAAAAAATACGGCGAAAGGCTTTTTGTTGCGCTTTTTATTAGATCGCGTTTACGTGAAAATGGTAACGATTCCCACCATTTGACCACATAACTCTCGTTATGTTTCTCTTGGTCTCGGCGTATCCGCGTCGGGCTTTTATTTTTATACAATCAAGCGCATATGTTCCATTTTGCGCTTGTGCTCCGCACCTGTTGTAACAATATAAATACGGGTGGTATTGATGCTGGCGTGTCCGAGTATATCCGCGAGTTTTGCAATGTCTTTTTCAATGCCGTAAAAAGTACGTGCAAATAAATGACGCAAGTTGTGCGGAAATACCTTGCTCGGTGCTACGTGCGCCTGCTCACACAAGGCTTTCATTTCTTTCCATATATTATTACGGCTGACGGGTTTACCGTTTCGTGTGATGAATACCGCGCCCGACGATATTTTCTGCTCCTTAACGTAACGGAGCAGTTTTTTCTTTAATTCGGGAACAATGAATATTCTGCGGTTCTTACCTTTGCAATTCACAACAGCCTCTCCCTTGCCCAATGCTTCGACAGTTATATATTGAAGTTCACTTACACGGATACCCGTTCCGCAAATGGTCTGAATGATGAGATTGAGTCGCTCGTTGTGTTTTTTGTTCGCTGCTTCAAGCAGCCGTAGATATTCGGCGCGTGTCAATTCCTTTTCCTCGGAGCAGTAGGCTTGTCTTTGCACACGAAATTGCTTTACACATAGATCGTGCCAACCGCAAAAGCGCAGAAAGGAGTTCAGCGCGGCAATCATCGAATTAGCGCTTGCCACCGCGTATGAATTTCCAAGCTTGTTTTTGTAATCCATCACACTTTGTTTGCTTACTTCCGATGAGCCTATAAAACCAACGAAGCACCTTACATCACGCATATACTTTTCAATCGTCGCTTTGCTTCTTTCCTCGTTTCTTAAATAGATTTCAAAGTCTTTTATTTTCTTTGACGTTATAATTCTTTTCATAAAACACTCTCCTTACGTTAGGTCTTGGTACTATTATTTTACCAAATATTTGCGAATAATCCCTAAACCTTCGATACAGGCTGTTTTATACCACGATAATATTTTAAGTTTGATTGCAAAAAAATGAAAGAGACGATAGGGTGAGTGGTAGTACCGTTGTATCAATTTGCAAAAATAAAGCGAGACGTATATCCATTTTGGACACACATCCCGCTTATTTGTTTATGCGTTTTTAATTTGTTTGATTATGTTTATGATCTGTATGATACCGTCAACATCTTCGGATGAATATCCTTCAAATGCCTTTTCAATATCTTTATGAAGTGGTACAATATTTGCTTCGCAAAATTCATTGAGTAAACAACTGCTTGAAGTATCTAACGCAATCGCGATTTTGCTTAATGATTCTGCACTGAAATTATTGATGCCACGCTCTATTTTGCTAATACAACTCACTGAAAGGTCGGCAAGTTCCGCCAGTTCTGCTTGACTTTTTCCGGCTGATTTTCTCGCCTTTGCAATTCTTTTGCCAACACTTATAAGGAATTCTGCTCTATTCATGCCTTCACCTCGTGCTTTCGGTGTTCGACAAAACTTCAAGCATCATCCTTGCACCGAGTTTGAACGCATATGAGAAAATCTCACGCTCGTTAATATCGGTCAATTCATTATAGCAATCGTCGAATTTTTCAAGTAACTCTTTTTGCTCATCGTTAAGCATAGAGAGTAGGTTATCGTGGTGATCGGCTATGTACCCCATCAACTGCTTCGTTTCTTTATCTTGGCTTCTGCAATCGGTATTGGGGCAGATATTTCCGTAAAACAGTTCTTCAAGGATAGATCTCATTTGTAGATGACCTCCTTCAGAACAATTTCTTCCGCACTTGCCTTGATATTGTTCATTTCGGCAACCCAACGAAGCATATCACGAGCTTTCAAATCCTCGTCAATACCTCTTCCAGCAGCGAGGCTGGGGATGATGCTTTCAAGCATTTCCTTTGCTTCAAGGTCGATGTCGTGTAGCCGAGCATTCAACTTGCCTTCGGTTAAAAGAGTAGTATACCTTCCGCGACGGTGGTTCTTGATGTAATCAAGGTGCATCAGTCCATATTTGCCAATCTGATAGTCGGTCTGTTCGGGAAGGGTTACGTTAGGAATAAGGTGTCCGTTTTCCTCGCGGTATGTACCACCGAGCTTTTCATAAAGATTATCAAAGTTCTTTTTCATTTTCATTCTCCATTACATTTTATTTTTTATAAGCAAGTATTGTAATGGATTGCTTTTGTGTCTTTAATTAAGTCAGTGCTTGTCAGGAAAATTGACAAGCCCTAAATGAACATAAAAAGGCTCCCTCCGGGAGGGAGCTCCCGACGAAGTCGGGTGAGGGAGAGCGCGTTACAATAAAAATAGTGCTTATTTGACAGTCACGCGTGCTCCTTCCGTCACGCTTCGCGTGCCACCTTCCTCCCGGAGGAAGGCTATGTTGCCGCCCGACAGTACACCAAAAAGGTGTAACACACTATACCTTGCAGAGCAAGGCGTGTGAAAAGGAGTACGAACAAAATTGCTCGTACTCCTTTTGATTTTTCGGCAGGCAAACCTGCTTTATGGAAGGCGCCCCTTAGGACAACTCTTTTATTGTTACTGCGTATTTTTTGATGAGTTCTATCGGGTGATAGGAGAGCTTTGAGATGCGTAGACCTTCCTTGCCGCAATCTTCCTCGCGGTTGATGAATTTAGCGGTACCGTTTGAAGCAAATTCTCTTGCAAAGGAGTTTGTTAGCATAGGATATGCCCCCAAAAACGAGGTGTCCGCCTTTTCGGTATGGACGATAAGTGTGTCACCGACTATTTCACCGACCGAAAGACCGATAACCGTGCCGTCGACCTTAAGCATTCCGCCAAGCTGGTTGTAAATACTCCAATTGTCAAACTGCTCGAGAAGCTGTTTGTATTCAACGGTAGCGACACTTGCAGTTTCTTTGCCGATACCTCCAAAATATCTGTGGCAAAATTCCTTTGCTTCTCCCGTGTTAGCTTCGGTTATTATCTCGAAGCTTGCGTCGGTATAGCTCTTTTTAAACTTGTTTATATGATTTCTTTGTCCCGAAAAACGTCTGCCCGCAAGGGTTATTATGTCATCAGCCGCGTAGAGATAATCGTCCCAATCCCTTGAGTTTAGTATTTCGGTGACGTCGAATTTTTCTTTTACGGTATCCAATTGCTCCTCAGTAAGATTGGTGAGGCAGACGGTGCCGTTGCCCATTTCAAGAAGCTTTTTTACGAGCTTTTCAGGCTCATTTGAGACGGGAAAGGAGTAGCAAAACCTCTCTCCCATATTTCCGTACCTCAGGACAAGACCGTCCCCGTTAAGAGAGTAGGAAATGTCATAATAATCTCTCCAAAATACGATATTTCCCGCCGAGTAGTCGCATATTCTTCCGCTATACTCCGAGAGCGCCTCGGCAAGAAGAGCGATATCCGACGGCTCTGCTTTTTTAAAGGTAAGCATAAAATTTTAAAAAATCCTTTTGTTTATATATTCCACATATTTTTCGCGGCAGTCGAAACGCCCGAAGCACCTGCGTTGAAGGCGGAAAATATCTCGTTCTTTTCCTCAATAAGTCCCCCCGCAATTATGGGAAGGGAGGTGCGGTTTTTGATTTTCGTGATAGTCTTATATGCAATTGCAGGCATGACCTCGATCATATCGGGGTGAGACGAGCGAAGCGAGTCAAGTGCGGTGTCTACCGAACGGGAGTCGACCATAAAAAACCGCTGTACCGTTGTAATTCCTCTGTCGGACGCACATTTGATAACGTTTGAACGAGTGCTTATTATTCCGTCGATATTTTTTGTGGCGAGGTACGAAACACCTGCCGCGTCCTTGCTTATTCCGTCAAGGAAGTCGATATGTACGAAAAGCTTTTTCTCTGCCTCGTGAGCCTCTTTTGTGTATCTATCAATAGATAAGAGGTCGCACGATAAAAGAAAAATAGTGCTTACGTTTGACGAGAGGGCACACCTAAAATCCTCGTAGCTTCTTACCGCCGCAATTATGGGGTTTTCTTCGAAATCAATAATACTCATTTTTATCTCCTGTTCGTTACCGTTGAGGTGGAATTGTAGAATTTGAATATGGAAAGAGCACGGTCGTCAGCCTCAAAAATGAATATCGACTTTTTTCCGTCTCGGTTTTCAAAGAGGGCAAAATACGCGTTTTCGGCATTTTTTGACGAGAGGGCACGGTATTCTACCTCGGGGGCATACCGCTGAGCCTTGTCAAAATAATCGTCTGTATATGGAGCTATGAGCGTCATAGCCTTTATCTGTGTCTCGAAGATCTGCTTTCTTGTTCTCGAGCCGTATATTACAGAGAAAGTGAGGTAACCCGAGGTCATCGAATACTCGTAATCGACGTCGGTATATCTCCAAGTGAAAAATATTATCATCCAAAGCGTAACTGGAACGAGGGCGAGAAGGGGCACGGTTATTTTCGTTGTAAATCCGAGAATAAATGCTGCGAGGACGTAGAAAACGTAGGCGATTATCAGTACTATTCGTTTTACGAGCCAAGAGCCGTATATTTTTTGATGAGTTGTGACCTCATAGGTTTGAAATTCGTTCATTATATTCCCCCAAACTTAGAATATTTATTAGTATATCACTAAACGGGGCTTTTTTCAAGGTGGTTTTGGGGATTTTGCCTTGACATATTAAAAAAAATATTGTATCATAGTATCGAATACTTCATTTTGAGGTGCTGATATTTAGGAGAGGGATATGAACAGAGAAGAATTTGAAAAGCTTGTGCTTGACGCGGTAAACGACAAGGAGCTTAAAAGCTCGGATATACCGCTGGTGGACCTCTACGTTGACCAGATTATAAAGCTTCACAGTGACAGACTTCACGAGGGCTCCGAGCGTTTTTATGACCGTCAGCTTACCAAAACAATGATAAATAACTATGCAAAAGACAGAGTTATCACTCCCGTCAAGGGCAAAAAATATACCAAGGAGCAGATAATCCAGATACTCTTTATATATACCCTCAAGGGTACGCTTTCAATTGGTGAAATAAAGAGATTGCTCGACGGTGCGTATGCAATCGAAGGCTTTGACGGTGAAAGACTTACAGAGCTTTACGACAAATATTCAAGCATAAAGGACGATATTCGCGATTACAGCACGACCGTTGCTTCAAAAATGCTTGAGTCCTGCTCGCTTGACATTGAAAATGACGAGGATTATATTGCAACGGTAATGAATTTCGTCGCTATGTCCGCCTTTATGAAAAATATTGCTCAGGCGATGATTGCCGAGCGTTATCCCGAGCCCGAGCCTGAGGACGATTCCGAAAAGAAGGAAAAGGACAAGGAGAAAAAGGACAAGAAGGACAAAAAGGAAAAAGAGAAAAAGGAAAAGAAAGAGAAGAAGAAGGGCGACGAGCCTTCGGAGAAAAAGACCGAAAAGGATAATAAATGAGACTTACAATTGACAGAGAAAGTGATATTTCACATATAGATTCACTGTACGAGGGACGCCGACTTCTTTGGGGTGACCTTCACAACCACGCGGCAACGGGCGGAACGAGCGACGGCAAGCGTTCACTTGAAAATCACAAGGGCTCGCTCGAGTCGCTTCAAATGGATTTCGTTGCAGTGCTTGACCACAGACAAGTAAGGCATATGTATCTTCCCGAATGGGTTGACGGCACCTTTATTTGCGGCACCGAGCCGGGCACGAGAATAGTCGACTGCAACGCTGCCGAATTGAACAAAAACGAGATGCACTACAATATGCTTTTTCCGTCTCCAAAGCCTCTCGAGGAGCTGCTTTCGGAATTTGAGGAATACGAATTTGAGGGCGGACAAGAGGGACACTTCAAGTATAAAAGTTATACGAAGGCGAGATTTACCGAAATAGTAAACGCCGTTTTCGAAAAAGGCGGATTTTACGTTCATCCGCACCCGAAGCAGTATATGCGTTCGAGTGATCCGCTTGATTATTTCTTTAGAGACGGAATGGGACTTGAGGTAGTTTACCGCAGCCTTGACAGCGAATACACTAAGGAAAACTACGAGCTTTGGTGCGACCTTCTTTCGCTCGGTAAAAAAGTGTACGCTACGGCGGGAGAGGACGGACATTCCTTTATAAAGGACACAGCCCTCACGGCAATTTATACCGAGGAGAAAAGCTCTGCATCGGTCGTAAAGCATTTAAGAGAGGGCGACTTTGTTTGCGGCTCGGTCGCAATTCGTGCGTCAGTGGGTGAGGTTAGAATGGGCGGCACTTGCGACTTTGACGGCAAGAGATATACCTTGTCGGTCGACGATTTTCACCGCTCCGTTAAGGACGCACATCATAAATACCGCATAGATATAATAGACGACAGGGGTGTTGTGTTTTCAAAAAAGATACTGCCCACAAAGCGTACGGTGTTTTCCTTTGCGGCATCGAAAAAGGCAAAATTCTACCGTGCCGAGATTTTTGACGAGAGTGAGAATTTGCGTATTTCTATCGCAAATCCCATTTGGAACGAAAAATAAAATATGTTTTAAGATTTTAAAGGGAGACGTTGGTCTCCCTTTTTTGTGTCAAAATTTGTCAAACGATTTATTTGCGAGAAGTTTACTATAAAAAGCAAATATCGGTGATAATAAAGATATCAACACACAAAACGAAAAGAGGTAAAGATATGTTTAAGAAAATTATGGCACTGTGCCTTGCTTGTGTTATGCTTTCACTTTCTCTTGCATCTTGCGGCAAGCGTGGAGAAGCAGACGTTCACGTCTTTTATTACACTTACAGCGACACCTACATTTCGAGTGTGAGAAGCTCACTCGACAAGGCTCTCGATGGAGCAAAAATATCTTATCAGGATTATGACGGTAACGGCAACCAGACCACTCAGACCGAGCAGATACAGACGGCTATAACAAAGGGGGCTAAGCTCATTCTCGTAAATATCGTAAACACGGGCTCTGACGACGCGGCAAACGGCATCGTGTCTCTTGCAAAGGAAAAGGGTATTCCCGTTGTATTTTTCAACCGTGAGGTGAGCGACGCGGTTATCAAGAGCTATGATAAATGTGCTTATATCGGTACTCGTGCCGAGGAAGCCGGAAAGCTTCAGGGCGAGATGATAGGTGAATATCTCCGCGATAATTTTGAGAAGGTAGACTTAAATGGCGACGGGAAGATATCCTATATTATGTTCAAGGGCGAAGAGGGAAATAACGAGGCAATTTACAGAACTCAGTACAGCGTTGAGGAAGCAAATAAGATACTTTCTGCAGCAGGACGCGAAAAGCTTTCCTTTTACGATAAGAGCAATCCTAACAAGTATCTCGTTGACCGAAACGGACAGTGGTCTGCCGCCGCGGCAAACGAGTATATGACAACGGCACTCACGTCTTATAACGAGCAAAACAAGAATATGATAGAGCTTGTCATCTGCAACAATGACGGAATGGCTCAGGGTGCTATTACCGCCCTTAATTCGGTTGGCTACAACACGGGCGAGGGTAAGATGATACCCGTCTTTGGTGTTGACGCAACTACTGCGGCACAGGAACTTATCAAGGGCAAAAAAATGGCGGGAACTATCAAGCAGGACGCCGAGGGAATGGCAGAGGCTCTTCGTCTCGTTGCGGAAAACGGACTTGCGGGGCGTTCGCTCGTCACGGGTACCGAAAAATATGACGTTGACAGTGACGTTGCAAAAATAAGAATAGCATATTCAAAATATCTCGGCTAAGGAAGGAGATTTTTCTTTATGACTAACGAGATATTGCTTGAAATGAAGAATATTTCAAAGTCTTTTCCGGGTGTAAAGGCACTCGACAACGTTTCCTTAAAGGTGCGAAGAGGAAGTGTTCACGCACTTATGGGCGAAAACGGTGCGGGAAAATCAACTCTAATGAAGTGCCTTTTCGGTATATACTCAAAGGATACGGGTAAAATACTTCTCGATGGCAAGGAAGTGTCCTTCAAAAATCCCAAGGAAGCCCTCGAGAGCGGTGTGGCTATGGTGCATCAGGAGCTAAATCAGGCACTAAAGAGAAACGTGATGGACAACATCTGGCTTGGGCGTTATCCTCGCTCCTTCGGCTTTGTTACGTCTGAGAAAAGAATGTATAAGGACACCAAAAAAATATTCGACGAGCTTGATATAAAGGTAGATCCCCGTACTCTTATGAGCAAGATGTCGGTGGCTGACAGACAGATGGTGGAGATAGCAAAGGCGGTCTCTTATCACTCGAAAATAATCGTGCTTGACGAGCCCACCTCGTCTCTTACCGAACAAGAGGTCGAGCATCTTTTCTCAATAATAAATATGTTACGTGACAGAGGGTGCGGGATAATTTATATCTCACACAAGATGGAAGAGATACTCCGTATTTCAGACGATATTACCGTAATGAGAGACGGAGCACACATCGTCACCGAGCCTGCCAAAAATTTTACGATGGACAGGATAATCAAGCTTATGGTCGGCAGAGAGCTTGGGGCACGTTTCCCCGAAAACGATGCGAAGATCGGAGAGGTGGTGCTCGAGGTGCGTGGACTTTCCTCAAGGCATAACGCAGTTGATGACGTCAGCTTCAAGGTGCGTCGAGGTGAGATAGTCGGCCTCGCGGGCCTCGCGGGGGCTGGACGCACCGAGGTTATTGAAAACATTTTCGGCATATCAGAGCGTAAGGCGGGAAAGATATTTCTTCACGGCAGGGAAGTGAAAAACCGAAATGCCCGCGAGGCGATAAAAAACGGCTTTGCACTTCTCACCGAGGAAAGACGCTCAACGGGCATTTTCGGTATCCTTGACCTTCGTGAAAACACCACCGTTTCGAGTCTCAGGAAATACCGAGGACTTTTAGGGCTTATAAGCGAGGGTAAAAGACGGAAGGATACCTCGTGGGCGATGGAGACGATGCGTGTAAAAGCACCCTCACAGCGAACGAAGATAAGAGCTCTGTCGGGTGGAAATCAGCAAAAGGTAATACTTGGCAGATGGCTTCTTACCGAGCCCGAGGTGCTTATGCTCGACGAGCCGACACGAGGCATTGACGTAGGAGCAAAGTTCGAGATATACAAGCTTATCGTCGAGCTTGCAAAGAAGGGAAAGGCAGTTATAATGGTGTCGGGAGAGCTACCAGAGCTTCTCGGTGTCTGCAATAGGATATGCGTAATGTCGGGCGGCAGACTTGTAGGTGAGGTCGATGCCAAAAACACCTCGCAGGAAGAAATAATGCGACTTGCCGCAGAGAACGCCTGAGCAGTGGCAAAGAGGCAAAACAGAAAGGAAAAAGAAATGACCGCAATTAGAAAATACAGAGAAATGAGCAGAACGCAAAGGAAAGAGTGGATGCGAGAGCTTATTATAAATAACTCGCTTTATGTTTTTCTGATAGCGGCTGTCGTTGTTATACAGTTTATAAGTCCGAACTTTCTTTCGGGCCCCTCAATAGTTAATATTATCTCGCTCTCGGCGGCAAATTTACCGATAGCACTCGGTATTGCAGGGGCAATAATCCTTACGGGCACAGATCTCTCTGCAGGACGAATAGTAGGACTTGTCGCCTGCGTGAGTGCCTCGCTCCTTCAGGCATCGGGATATCCTGCTAAGATGTTCCCGAATTTGCCGACAATGAATTTTTTGCTCGTTTTTCTTATAGCTCTTGCTATAGGCGGAATTATAGGTCTTATAAACGGATTTTGTACGGCAAAATTCAATCTTCACCCATTTATAGTTACTTTGTCGACACAGCTTATAGTTTATGGCGGACTTCTTATGTACCTCAATATCGGCAACAATAACGGGCAGTCGATTTCGGGGCTTGATCCCTCATATACGAGCTTTATTACGGGAAGCTTTATCTCGCTCGGCTCGACACCGATACCGAACTACGTATGGTATTCGCTTGTCATAACGGCAATTATGTGGTTCGTTTGGAACAAGACCACCTTTGGAAAAAATATGTTTGCGGTGGGCTCCAATCAAGAGGCGGCAAACGTGTCGGGAGTGAACGTTAAGCGAGTTATCGTGCTTGTCTTTGGACTTGCGGGTATTATGTACGGAATTACGGGATTTATTGAGGCGGCAAGAATAGGCTCAAACTCTGCGGCTACGGGACTTAATTACGAGCTTGACGCCATAGCGGCGGCGGTCATAGGCGGAGTTTCCTTTGTGGGCGGTATCGGCAAGATTCGCGGAGTCATACTCGGTGTCGTGCTATTAAGACTTATATTCGTAGGTCTTACCTTCCTCAGCATCGACGCAAATATGCAGTATATAATAAAAGGACTTATCATTCTCGTTGCCTGTGCAATAGATATGAGAAAGTACCTTGTTCGTAAATAGGTGAGAGATGAAAAAGAATATTTACAGCGGTACAAAGGTAAGTGTGCGTTTTCTTGACGTCTTTATTATAGTTGGACTTTTCGCTATTGCGACAGCTATTATCTATCTTTCAGTGACAGGCGGATTTGACATTTCGTTTGACTCACTTGGCGGAAGCGAGGTCGCCCCTCAAAGACTTCGATACGGTGAGACGATAGAAGAGCCGACACCGCCGACACGAGAGGGGTATGTATTTCTCGGTTGGTATGAGGATAAGAATTTCACAAAAGAGGTCGATTTTTCCTCGGCAGTCGCGACGTCAAGCAGGACAGTTTATGCTTGTTGGGAAGAGATTGAATAATAAATTACCCCTGCGGGGCAGAAACCTTCGGTTTGCAAAATTTGAAATATAAAAAAGGATAAGCTTCAAAGAAGCTTATCCTTTTAATTTTCACTTAAAACAACGCACCAAGCGGTGTTATGTCAACAATTATTCCCGAAAGGGCACCTATGCACCACAAAAGAAGTATTATGCGGAGCGAGTCGCGTAGAGGACGGTTATTGCGAAGAAGAATGGCAACTCCGACACCCGCACCTACGAGGAGTCCCGAGAGCATAGAGCCTATGCTTATTATGCCATCGAGATAAAGCTCGGTGATAATAATTGACGCGGCACAGTTTGGAATAAGGCCAACCGTTGCCGAAAGAATATTTCCGAGTATCGGGCGGTCAAGGATTATGGCGGAAAGCTTGTCCTCACCGACTCCGTGAATTACAAGATTTAAAATAAACGTAAATATAAGTATAAAAAGAGTTATGCTTGCCGTGTGGCGAAGTGCCGACACCACAAAATGCTCGTTACAGCGACAGCCTTCACGCTCGCAAAAATCTTCAATGCAAGGCTCGGTGTCGGGCGAATGTCTCTTTTTTCTTATTGCACTCGTAATAATGTCTATGAGAAATCCTGCAATCAGGGCGACCGTGACCTTTGTGGCAATTACCTTTATAACGAGAGAGAAGGGAGCCCCCCTTGAAATAAGTATCGGGAGCATTTCGTCGGACGTTGAGAGCCATATGGCAATAAGAGTTCCTGCCGTTATGACACGTCCCGTATATAGACCGGTCGAGGCGGCGGAAAAACCGCATTGCGGAAGCACGCCCAAAAGAGAGCCGACAAGAGGGCCAAATTTTCCTGAGCGGTTGAGCCATATTTCAGCCGCGTTTCCCGACTTGTGCTCGAGAAATTCCATAAATAAATACGTTAAAAACAAAAAGGGAATTACAATGACAGTATCTTTAAGCGTATGTAATAGTATCTCTGGTATATGATGTAAAAGCTCTTCCAAGCTGTTGTCTCCTTTCAGTGTTATTTATGTTTTTTTCAAATTTTGATTTATCGAACGGATTGGGAAAAGGATTAAAAAGTTTTGGTCGAGCTTTTTCAAAAGCTCGCGGAGCTCGAGGTAGCGAAGCGGCATTTCGGTAGTGAATGACAACCCTGTGCGGTTGTCAGAGCCGAAATGTGACCGAGCCGCAGCGAGAAGAG
>JAFVSI010000060.1 GCA_017503865.1 Clostridia bacterium
AGACTTTGCGTAGAAACGAAAACTCTAAATTATGTAATAAAAGGGTTAAAAAAGTTTTTAAGAGTGGGGGTGCGGGGGCGGGTGGTTTTTTCAAAAAACACCTGCCCCCGCATAATAAAGCACCTCTATAAATACCAATTTATCCATTAGTAACGTTTCCGTCTGCATCAAGGGAGACGGGCTCACCGAGGTAGGTGGGGAGAGGTTTTGTGAGGGTATACAAAAAATCCTTTGAGCGAGCAAGGAGCTCGCGGGCGTCTCTGATAATTTGACCTCTGTAGCTTCGCACGTCAGCCGAGACACCGTATGCCTCAATACCAAGTGAGCTTGCAATATACAAGGCTCGAGGCAGGTGATAGCCCTGCGTGACCACGATTATTTTGTCCGCACCGAATATCTCTTTTGCACGGTACATGCTTTCATAGGTCGAAAAGCCTGCGTGGTCCATAAAAATATCGGTCGACGGAATATTTTGTGCCAGAGCAAAATTTTTCATAGCACCAACCTCGTCGTATTCCACACGTCCGTGATCTCCGCTCATAAGAATAGCTCTGAAATTCCCCGATTTATATAGAGACGTGCCAACCGCAAGCCTGTCGTTTAGCATATCGCTCGGACTTCCGTCAGACCGTAATCCGCAACCGAGAACGAGAATGCAGTCAACTCCGTCAAGCTCTGCCGCCTCATCGACAGACAGGATTTTGTCGTCAGTCGAAGTAATTATCACGGCATTCGTTACGCAAACGAAGGAGAGGGCAAGGAGTGCCACTACAAGAATTACTGCCGCGAAAGTGACAAATATGCGATTTTTAAAAATTTTCTTTACGGTTTCCTTCATTTATATATCTTATATATCTCCTTCTTCTCTCGTTATAATAATTGTAAGGTCAACAAATAATTCAAAAGGGAGTGATAAAACACTCCCCGATGTATCTTGTTAGATCAAATTTCCGTCAATTATTACCGCAGAGAGATTTTTGTCCTTGTCGATTATGATAATGTCGCAATCGTAGCCGACCTCGATTTTTCCGCAGTTGAGACCGAGAAGCTTTGCGGGAGTTTCGGATGCCATCTTGAATGCTTCGTCGGGCTCGATTCCAAAACCTATCGCACACTTAACGCAGTCAAAGAGAGTTGACGTAGAGCCGGCAAGTGCTCCGTCAGGCGTGCGTGCCACCGAGTTTTCAACTCTCATAAGCTGACCGCCGAGGTCGTATTCCCCGTCGGGAAGACGAGTCGCACGCATCGAGTCGCTGATAAGCACCATACGGTCGCTGCCGAAAAGCTTATAAGTCAGACGAACTACCGAGGGGTGAATGTGTATTCCGTCGGAAATTACCTGAACGAACATATTTTTATCAGAAGCCGCACCAAGTACCGAGGGCTCGCGGTGGTGGAGAGGGGGCATTGTGTTATAAAGATGCGTTACGCAGTTAGCACCCGCGTCTGCCGCACGGCATACTGTATCGTAATCTGCTCCCGTGTGACCGACGCAGATGACCGCATTTTTCGACTCGCTCTCGATATATTCTATCGCACCCTCGACCTCGGGGGCAACGGTAACGAGCGAAACTGTACCGAATTTTGAAAGCTCTTCCTTGTCGGGCTTTCTGATGTGCTCCTTGTTTTGTGCACCCGCCTTGTTCTCGCTTATGTAAGGTCCCTCAGCGTGAAATCCCGCAATCTTCGAGCCACCCTTCGGGAAGGGGAGTGAAAGAATTTTTGCCACGTCCTCGCGAGATGCCGTCATAGTTGTCGGGCAAACGGTAGTCGTGCCTTCCTTCGCGTAGAGCTTGACAAGCTCCTCGAGATTTCCGTCCATCGTGTCAAAGCCGCCCATTCCGTGAGTGTGAATGTCGACAAGCCCCGCACGGGCTTCAAGACCGCCCATATCGATTCCTTTACCTGCAATTTTGCCTATCTTCGCAATCTTTCCGTCCTTTACGGCAACGTCCTGCATCTTGCCTTTGATATTAAGATTTTTATAAATAACGTCATATTTTGCCATAATATACCTCTATAACGAATGTTTGTTATAAGATAATGATACAACAAAAAAGCCCTTTTTTCAAGAGCTTTTGAAATTTATAATATATTTATTATTGAAAATTTTTCGAGTCGCCGCACGCCGTCTATGGCGTCAATAAAGAGAGCCTTGTATTTTTCAAACTCCACCTCGTTTTCGTTCTCGGCGGCACTTTTGAGGGATAGAAGCGTCTCCCCGAGATAATCTATATCCTTAAAGCTCACCGTCAGCGAAAAGACTGACGAGCTTTTTTTCCACTTTTTTTCGATTTCATCTATTTTCGAGATGCAGTCTCCCTCGCCAATTGAGAGAGACTGTGTGAGAAATACAAGCTCGTCTGCCGTTTCGTTTATATATCGGTAATTGAGAAACATCGCTACGCAAAGGGCAAGGAAAATTGCCGAGCTTATGATCAGAGTTCGCATTTTTTATCTCTCCTTTTTTATGATTTTCGTCTCTTTTGCGTCATTTATCAACATTATATATATACTCTTCAGCGGCACACTTGACGCCTTAAGCTTTTGTAAAAGCTCCTCTTGCGACATTCCGAGACTTTTAAGGCTGTTCTTGTTGATAACTCCCTCGCAGACCACGATGTGATATATTCCGCTTTCCTCGCTTTTTATTCCGAGAGCGGCGGCGTTCGGTGTTTTGAACGGAGCTTTTTGAATGACCGTTATCTTTCCGTTTTGCTCGAGTATTGCGTATTCTACCTCTGAAATATCGGTTACGTCCTTTTGTCTCAGCTCGCTCATCAGCTCGTCAGCCGAAATTCGAGATTTTAGCATGGCACTCCTGTCGGGCTGACCTTTGCGTACAAGAACGGCGGGGCGAGTTGAGAGAATGTTTTTGAGTCTCGGAAAATACACGAGCAGAAAAGATGTGACCACCTCGAAGGTGACAAGCGTGATAATAGGAATTATTGCGTGTGAGAGGGGAATAGAGCTGTCGGTTATCGGCAAGGACGCCAGCTCTGAAATTAGAAGAGTGGTTATGAGGTCGAATAGGTCAAGCTCTCCTATCTGCCTCTTTCCCATAAGTCGCATGGAAAAAATAAGAAGGAGATAAATTATAACAGTCCTCAAAAAAATGGTTACCATAAGCACCCCCGAGCTAAAGAATACCCTTATAGTATGGCAAAAATAAGCTTTTTTGAAACGCAAAACGGCAAAAAAAGAGGGCTGAAAAATTTTTTCAAAAAAATTCAAAAAAACACTTGACAAGACAAGCTTCTTGTGGTAGAATAGTCAAGCTGTCCGCCGAGGCGGGAAGCGACGGTCATTGAAAATTGAACAACAAGAGAGAAGTACAAAGCATTGCAAGTGCAATACTGATCTCGTCAGAGTTTATTGAGAATACTACTCAAACAAAAAGTAAAGCTAAGATAAATAGCTCGAGAAGATTTTAAGTACCGAAAGGTATTTGAGATATAATTTTTTCGAGAGTTTGATCCTGGCTCAGGATGAAC
>JAFVSI010000010.1 GCA_017503865.1 Clostridia bacterium
CTTCAATGCAAATAATCGTCAAAAGCGCATTGCATCGGAATTCACGGTTTCGCTTTCGGAAATTGAAGATTTCATAGCAGATGATGGCGATATGACCGCAGAAATAGGAACCAAAGAACTCGCCAAAAGCATAAGTAATTTCGTCAGATCTCTCCCCGACAGACAAATGTTCATTTTCGTCAGCCGATATTATATTGCCGATCCCATTTCGACAATCAGCAAAGAACTCGGCTGTAGCGTTTCTACTGTCAAGCGAGAGATCGAAGCAATCAAAATTGGACTCAAAAAACATCTTGAAAGTGAGGGTTATTTACCATGACACAAGAAAAACTCATAGATGCTATTACAGATCTGGATTCGGACATTCTTAACCGTTATTTCGATATGAAAGCAGATCTCGCAGCGAAAAAGAAACCGAAAAAACGCACTTGGGTGAAGTGGGCTTCACTTGCGGCATGTCTGTGCTTGGTCGTTGGCGTGGCTTTCCGCATAGCTATTGGATTTGTACCGAATCAAGCCACCGATGTTTTCCGTGAAGGTACACTGATTGAAATCACAAGCGAAAGCGATCTGCCGGCACAGTATGACGGAAAGCTCCTTGCTTTCAATTTGGAGTGTTCTCAATATGAATTCTATTACAAGCAAGGTGGATCTGCTGAAAATACAGAAGATTGGTATTCCTTGCTTGGAGCAAAATACGATGCTGAAGCGGAAGGACGAATCGTTCTGCATTGTATGTTCGGGGATACTACGGTTGACGATTGGAAAGTCAGCAAGGTGTTTACCAAAAAGGCAACCGAGCAGATCAATGTAAACGGTGTTGAGGTTCTGATTGCACGGAACGAGCCTTCACTCAATTATACGTATTGGCATTATGCAATTTTCGAGTATGATAACGTTGTTTATGATATTCGTGTTGAATCAAACGATGCGGAGTATGTATATGAAGTTCTTGATACACTCATACAAGCGGAATAATGATAAATAATGGCGTTAATAATCCGCCGATCATTCGACGGCTATATGGGAGGTAACTTATGAAATGTCCATATTGCAATAGAGAAATGCTACAAGGATATATCCATAACGGAAATCAGCCTGTGCAATGGTTTCCCAATGATAGTAAACCGTCAGTTTTTAGATTTTCAAAAGCTGACGATGGTGTATCTTTGGTTAACGAGTTTAAGATGAGTGGTTATAAAGCGCAAGCTCATTATTGTAGCAATTGCAATATCGTAATTGCTTGCACAGAAAAGTAATAGCCGCCGATCATTCGACGACTACCACAAGGAAAGGAGTATTATATGGAACAACGTAAAATAAACAAACTCATCATTCGGGATTCGTTAATAGCCATTCCAACTCTACTTTTTACCGGAGCTTGGCTGTTTGTGGTGTTGAATCCGAATATCGAAATATACTCCGGCGCAAATTACGGTTTATCAGTTTTTCTCAACTTGTTGCTTCCGTTGACGATAATAGCAATTGCTGAGATTGTATATGCACTGCTTTTGATTGTGGAGTGCATTAAATCACAAGGAAAAACAACAACAGAAAAGGTATTCAGTTGTATCGGCATATGGTTTGCGGTAATGTATCTATTTCTTGGCGTATATATCTATAGACTTGTCCGTCTTACAATTTTGAAAAAAAGACTCAATCAAAGCACGCAAACCATATAGTATCCGCCGATTATTCGACGACGACTACAAGGAAAGGAGCAAATATGAAACGAATACTAACAATACTGATGGTGATGTCACTTTGCATATCCGTTTTGGTTGGATGTACGCAAAATGACGAAAACAAAGCACAATTTGATTTTTCATATTCGGTTGAAAAGACCAAGTATGCCCGTGGCGAAACAATTCAGATTACTGCCACTGTTACAAATGTGTCCGGCAGAACTTATAAATATGACGGATGTTCCTCATATGATTTTATCCCTTCAATTTCGTTGTATAACTCGACAGATAAACAGTACCAACTTGCCCACGAGGGAATAATATGGGCAACTGACGTTAAGCCAAAGAAGGTCAAAAATGGGGAAAGTGGCGTTTGGACATTTGAGTTTACAATCCCCGATGATGTGAAACTCGGCACTTACAGCATTACTTTGTCAAGAGAGGGAGATAGGAAAGAATTTACGGATATCCTTTCTATTGTTGAACCGACCGCGCAAAAAGAAAACTAATTCCTTTTTGACAAATGAGCATTCGACGACTATCAAGCAGAAAGGCGACACCTTATCGGGTGCCGCCTTTCAATATTTTAGCAATACTGTAAACTTATAAAAAAACTCTGCAAACCTCTTGTATTTATTCTGATTTTATGGTATAATGAATAACGAAAAAAAGCCGTGCTTGCCGGGCGGTATCATTGATACCATTTTGATACCGTTTTTTCGCAGACTCCATAGACGAAGCAGAAAAAGGCGGTCAAATTCCCCGAAAAACCGCGCGAAAAGACCTAAATTCACTCAATATAATGCTAATTTAAGCGAGTGGGAATAATAAACGCAAGTCGAAAAAGCCTTATATATCAAGGGTTTTCGGCAACGGGAGCAAGTTTTTGATACCGTTTTGATACCAAACAGAATAATAAACAACGGCAGAGGTGTAAAAGTCTCTGCCGTTGCCTTTTACAAAGGGTGCCGCTTCGTTGACACCCTTATTTTTATATCAGTTCACACATTTTTCGCAAAAATATGTTATAACATAAAAAAACTCAAAAAACTTTCAAAAATCATTACACACTTTCAAAATTTTTGGTACTACTATTTATGAAGGGCCTTTCAAATACGCGAGGAAGGAGACGAATTATGGAACTTCAAAGCAAACAAACGGCGAGAATACCGATGGATGATGACAAAATCGTTGAACTTTATTGGGAACGCAACGAAAAAGCGATTGAGGAAACCGACTTCAAATACAAGAAGTACCTGTTTTCCATCGCATATAATGTCGTTCACGATAGGCTTGACTGCGAGGAATGCTTGAACGATACATATCTTGGCGCGTGGAATGTAATTCCCCCTACCAAGCCGAATGCGTTGAAAGCATTTCTGACAACGATCACACGGAGAATGGCTATCAAACGCTATCACAACAATCTAAAGCAGAACGTAATACCTTCCGAGATGACAGTATCCTTATCAGAGCTTGAAGATTTCGTAGGCGGTGACGGGGATGTTGATTCGGATTTTGATGCCGAAAGACTCGGGGGCGTCATCAGCGACTTTGTTCGCTCGCTTTCCGAGCGAAAACAATTCATATTTATGAGTCGGTACTACGTAGCCGATCCCATTGATACGATTGCAAGTGATCTAAGCTTGAGTCGTTCGATGGTAAACAAGGAGCTTGCCGCCATCAGAAGTGCCTTGAAAGAAAAACTTGAAAGTGAGGGTTATTCTATATGAAAAAGAAAGAATGGAATGAAGGTCTGAATTACCTTGATCCCGACCTTATTGAAAAACATATTGAGCAAAAGGAAAGACTCAGGCAGAAAAACAAAAAGCCTAAAAGCGTATGGTTGCGTTTTGGAGCAATCGCAGCTTGCTTTTTGCTGATTGCAAGCGCGGTTATCGCGGTGCCGATGATGTTTGACAGTAATGATCCACCCCCGTCTTTTAGCGATGAAGGCTCTGACCAAACTGACATTGGTGAAGCGATTCAGCTTGAAAAATATTACGATTATCAAATTAATGATGGAATGTTTGCTCCTTATATCGGGGGCAAAGTAATTGAA
This sequence comes from Clostridia bacterium, assembly GCA_017503865.1. Taxonomy (GTDB): domain Bacteria; phylum Bacillota; class Clostridia; order Oscillospirales; family CAG-272; genus HGM12713. The sequence continues at coordinate 3,748 of JAFVSI010000010.1, forward strand.
GAAGGTAACGTTGGAAGCAAGCTTGAAAATGTTGTTGTTACTGCAGGTTGGAAAAACGAGGCGGGCGAATGGCTCACTGTCGAGACGCTCAACGCAGAGGTTTACGCGATTGCATGCGTCGAAAGCGATGTAGCGGTCGCATTGAAGTTCATCGATCAAGGAGAAGCGGTAACTACCACGCATTACTATACCTTAACCCATCCCAATGCAGAATATAACGGAACGGTATTTCCCGATTATATTGCAGAAAATCCGGTAAGATACCTTGAGGAGAGCAGCATGGGAAAAAGCAACGGATGGCAGGATTTTGGATTGAATGGCGAGATTCGTACAATAACCGTTCCTGTTGGAAGCTCATATGTATATCAAATGTATTCATACTATATTAGAAACGATTTGAAACACATTTATTGGAACGAGGATCTACCCGACACGCTTGAAAAGTTGCCAGAGTGGTTATCCGACTCTGAATCCGCTGGCAGAAGAACCTTTTGGTATAGTATGGGACTCAGAATTCCTGTGGACATCACCGTGGAAGCTACAAGTGAGATCACATCTGAAAATGGTATTATAAAATTCTTAAAAGCAGAATATACGGTACAAATTAAGGATGGATTAAACGAAAAAGAAGAGCATTGGGTAATCTACTTTATGGAAGAAGATGGTGTGTACAGTGCATATGCGGTACTTGCAAATGAGAACTTCGATTTTGTAAAATCGTATTCAGAAAGTATTGTTAAATCTTATCAGAATAAGCAATAAAAGCGGAAAGGCGGTCAAATACCCCGAAAAACCGCTCGAAAAGACCTAAATTCACTCTATATAATGCTAATTTAAGCGAGTGGGAATAATAAAACAAACATACGGCAGGAATGAAAATTCCTGCCGTTTTTTGCTTTTGATATTGACAAAAACAATACTTCGTGATATGATGTATTACGTAAGGAGGGGTATTGTATGGATATTCAACTTAAGAGGGGACTGCTTGACGTTTGCGTTCTTGCTGCCATTAAGGACGAGGACTCGTACGGATACAAGATAATTAAAGATTTAAAGCCGTACGTAGAGCTATCGGAATCGACTCTTTACACTATTCTAAAGCGACTCGAGGCGGCGGAGATGCTGACGGTTCGAAGTGCGGAGCACGGCGGAAGACTACGCAAGTATTATCATATTACCGAGGCGGGACTTCATCGAATTGAGGAATTTTGCGAGGAGTGGCGTGAGGTCATGTCGATATACAATTTTGTGACAAAGGAGAAAGCTCAAAATGAAAATGAATAAAAACGAATTTCTCGAGCGTCTTAGAAAAGGTCTTGCGGGCTTGCCTGAGGACGACCTGAGTGAACGCCTCGACTTTTACGGTGAGATGATAGACGACCGAGTTGAAGAGGGGCTGTCTGAGGAAGAGGCGATTTTAGAGATTGGCTCACCCGAGGAGATAGCGTGGCAGATAATAGCCGATTATCCCTTAGGAAAGCTCGTCAAGAAAAAGATGAAGCCTAAAAGGAGCTTTCGTGCGTGGGAGATAGTTCTCTTGGTGCTTGGCTCGCCCGTGTGGCTGCCATTGCTTGCCGCCGCAGTTGTCGTGGCACTGTCACTTTACGTGTCGGTATGGGCTATCATTGTCTCCTTATGGGCGGTGTTTGCCTCGTTTGCAGGTACGGCGTTCGGCGGTCTTGTGAGCGGTATTGCCTTCATTTCTATCGGTAACACCTTGACGGGAGCCGCTATGATAGGAGCGTGCCTCTTGCTTTCGGGACTCTCGATTTTCACCTTTTTTGGTTGCAAGGCGGCTACGAAGGGAATCTTGCTGCTTACTAAAAAGGCGGCAATTGGAATTAAGAACCTTATTATAGGGAAGGGGGATATGTAATGAAGACTTGGATCATTGTTGCGGTCTGTCTCGTTCTTGCGGGAGCGGCACTTTTTGCGGTCGCGATGAGTGCGAACGACTGGGATTTCACAAAGCTTTCGACAACTAAATACATCGAGAACGTGCACGAGATAAGCGAGCCCTTTGAGAATATCTATATTGATACCGATACGGCTGACGTGACCTTCTATTTTTCAGAAGGAGACGTATGCAGAGTGGTTTGCGAGGAAGAGGAAAAGCTTGCCCATTCGGTGACTCTCTCGGACGGCACACTTAATGTAAAGCTCGTTGACAATAAGGCGTGGTACGAGCATATAGGCATTTCGTTTGGCGAAATGAAGATAAGCGTTTATCTGCCGAAGAGCGAATATGCACAGCTTGATATAAACAGCGACACGGGAGACGTCTTGATACCAAGCGAGCTTTCCTTTAAAAATGTAAACGTTTCACTCAGCACGGGACGCGTAAAGAGCCTTGCCGCAGTTTTCGGTAACTTTAACGTAAAAACGAGCACGGGCGACGTGACTTTGGAGAAGGCGTCTGTCGGAGAAGTCGATATTAAGGTGTCAACGGGACGTGTGAGTGTTTCCGACGTTGTCACGGCTGGCGACGTCAAGATTGAGGTCAGCACAGGCAAGACGGAAATTTCGGGGCTTAAATGTAAAAATCTAATAAGTGATGGCGACACGGGGCGTATTACGCTTAAGGACGTTGTTGCCGAGGAAAGGTTCGATATTGAAAGAAGCACGGGCGACGTGATTTTTGAAGGCTGTGACGCAGGAGAAATTTACGTCGATACCGACACGGGAGACGTGAGCGGAACGCTACTTTCTGACAAGGTGTTTATAGTTAAGACCGATACGGGCAAGATTGACGTGCCGAATTCTATCTCGGGCGGCAGATGCGAGATAGAAACCGATACGGGTGACGTTAAAATTAGCATAGGCTAACAAAAAACGGCAGATTATCTGCCGTTTTTTAATTTTTTGTCCGTTTTTGCCTTTAAGATTTGTTATAATAGACGAGGGCAGATGAAAGGAGGGAATTTTTTGTGGCTGATTTGTTCTTAAACAAAAGGTGTGACAATGGTTTGCGGCAACTTCAAGACGGAGATATGGACGGATTGTCGGTTATATATGACGCACTTTCAAGGCGTATCTTTATGCTATCTCTCTCGATCCTTCGAGACGAAGAGTCGGCAAAGGATGCTATGCAGGACACTTTTCTAAGACTTGCTTCAGAGTCGAATAAATACGAGACGGGGAGTGGTGCGGTAGCCTTTATTCTCACCGTTACGAGAAATATCTCACTTAATCTTCTTGACAAGAAAAGACGTGAGGCGTTGAAAAAAGTGCCATTTGACGAGGCTCTTTTGGTTGCCGACACCGAAATTTCCCCAAACACTGTCGGTGCCCTTGATGCTCTTTCCTTGCTTGATGACGACGAGCGTCAAATAGTCGTTATGAAGCTTGACGCAGGAATGAAGCACAAGGAGATAGCGGCACTACTTAGTATAGAAGAGGCTGCTTGTCAAAAGAGATACCGCAGAGCACTTCATAAGCTTAAAAAATACTACAAAGAGAGGAGATAGAAGATGAATTATAAAAAGAAATTCAGAAACTCGCTTCGAGAGATAGAGACTCCTTTGCCCGATAGGGTTCTTGGGGCATCTGCAAAAGGGAATAGAAATGATAAAAAGAAAAAACTTTTCAGAAAAATTTCGCTTACTCCTGCACTCTCGGTGTTTTTGTGTATAGTTCTTGTAGGTTGTACCGCCGCTGTCGGAATTCCGATTCTTATAAATTATATGAACGCACGGGCACTGACCGACAATCTCGAACAGCTTAAAACTGTTCCCGAAGGTTATGTTGGGATATACACCGCTGAGGATCTTGACAATATAAGAAACTCACCTGAATCAAACTATATTCTTATGAATGATATTGATTTCAGTGACACCGATTTTCTTGAGGGCGGTCGCTTTGAGGGTGGTTTTGTGCCGATAGGAAGTGAGCAGAGCGAAGATGAAATCCCTGCATTCTCGGGCATATTCAATGGAAACGGTTACGTGATAAAAAACGTTAAGATAGCACCGGCTACCCGTGTGGGAAAGCCTAATTTCGGTATTTTCGGCATGACTAACGGACAGTTTATAAACCTCGGTGTTGAAGGTATAGAGATAAACGTTGGTTTTTCAGAGGCGGATTTTTATACCGATGACGAAATGATAGATGTTTTTGTTGGCGGTATTGCCGCAAATGCCGATTTTGTTGGCGGTTGTTACGTAAAAGGGGCTACTATAAGTATTTCTCTTGAAAATTATTTTCACGGTGGAGAATGGGAATATAAGCCTTATCGCAGAGACGGCAAGCCCATGCTTCTTGTCGGCGGTGTGGCGGGAGCCTCTGACTACATCGACTCTTGTATTGCTGATGCCGATATTTCGGTGACGGGTGAAAAGGATTTTACAGTCTCTGCCGGGCTTCTTTCGGGAGATGCTTTTTCCGCGATAACCTCAATCACTTCGGGAAAGCTTAGCGTTGATGGATCAAAATGTGTATCCGTCAGCGTTGATAGAATATCCTCGCTGTCGGGTGGCGTGAGTATGCCGTCAATTTTAAGTGAGACTGCTATGGAAACGATAGTTGAGAAAATCGAAAAATATTATAATGAAGAGTGGAACTCTGAGTGGAATTCAGCTCTTTTTCGGGCATATTATTTAAAGCATTCTGCCTCGCACGAGGATCCTTCAAAGCCTGATACCCGAAGACTTTATGAGGAGTATATGGAGATAAATAAAATGTTCGGATACGTCAATATAGACGATACGAATTATGACGGAGACCTCTATATACTTGACAAACATATAGTTGGCTCTGATGCCGTGCATATTTCTAAAATTGTCGGCGAGGTGTTTGGTAGCTTTGATGCTTTCCTTGATTTTTGCAACGAAAACGATATCAAGTGCGGTATTGTAAACTGTTATTCTTTCGATAGCGAGGAGGATATAGACGTATCGAAACTTGAAAGGTTCGATTTTGAAAAAATATTTATAGAAAAAAACGGAGAAGTTAAGCTTCGTATCTTCGACAGATAAAAATCTCACCGCCACGTGTAGTGGCGGTGCTTTTTTCCTTATTATCCGTCTTGCAAAAGGCGGGCGGGTGTGGTATAATGATTTTACGGTGATTTTTCGAAGAGGAGATTGCGTAAATTATGGGACTTGTTTTTAATTTTGAGGATTTGAAGCCGTTTGGCGAGCTTTGCGACGGTGTATTAAAGATTGCACAAAACTTTGTCCTTACAAAGCTTTGTGACGCTGATATGCGTACCTCGAAGGCTATGGCATACAGTTCATATACGGGCGAAGCTGCACCTAAGATACATTTTTCACTCACTGTCGAGGGGCAGGAAAAATTCCTTTATCACTCGCACTCATACCGCCTTGGCAAAGAGGGCGATTATTCTCTTCAGGAGTGGCGTACGCCCCCCGTATTTTTACAAAACCTTATACTTAAGGTTCACGTAAATATTCCCGAGGGAACTACTCTTTACATAAAGAATTTTACTATGGCTAAGGAAGCCGACGTTATCAGATGGAACTCGGACGGCCCTCGCCATAATGCCCACCTCGGATTTTTCTGTATGGCACCTAACAATACTATGCCTGCCTTTGAGCTTGCGGCGGCAAGCGGATTTTCCTCTTGCATATGCGTTCCAAAGTGGACCAAGGACAACGTGCTCGTCTGTATTCACGACGACACTATAAACAAGACGGCGAGAAACAAGGACGGACTTAAAGAGGAAGAGCCTATTTACGTTTGGGATAAGACATACGAGGAGCTTTGCGAGTGGGAATACGGCTCCTACAAAAACGAGATATACAAGGGTACGAAGATTCCGCTTCTTGAGGACTTTTTTAGTCTTTGTGCAAGGGCGGGAATGAATCCTATGTTCAGCACTCACCCCGGACTTTCTGAGGAAAACTGGAAGAGAGTAAGGGAAATGCTCGAGCGTCTCGGTATTCTTAAAAAGTTCCATATAAAGAGCTTTGGTTATGGAGTGCTTCAGAATGCGTACAAGGTGTTTGGCAGCGACATTGACGGCTACACGTGGGATAACGATGACGTTGATGAAGAAACAATAAAGAAATACGAGGCATTCAGAGATTCTATGAGTGCCCCCTGCCGTCTCGGTATTGAGATTCAGTTTAAAAACTACACCGAGGAAAAGGCAAAGATGATAAGAGATGCAGGCTTCTTTGCGGCAGCTTGGAATATCTCTCGCAGAGATTATGACGAGTACGAGCGTCTCTTCAAGATGGGTGTTACCGAGTTTACAGAGGACAATCACTGCTCGATGGGACTCAATTATTAAGAATTATTATTCGGAGATTTTATGAAAAGAACGAGTGGAGTGCTTTTGCACGTTTCAAGTCTTTGGGGTGAATACGGCTGCGGTTCGTTTGGGGTAGCGGCAAGGGAGTTTATAGACTTTCTCTCTGACGCAGGTTTTTCCTTGTGGCAGGTCTTGCCGTTTGGAGTTGTTGATGAGTATGGCTCGCCTTACAAATCCCACTCCTCGTTTGGCGGAAATCCGTTTTTCGTTGACCTTGAAGAATTACATAAAAAGGGACTTCTTACCGCTGACGAGCTTCTCTCGGCAAGACAAAACTCGCCCTACCTCGTAGAGCTTGAAAAGCTCCAAGACGAGAGGCTTGAGCTTCTTTCTCGGGCGGCATCGAGACTTTCTCCCGAGGAGCGAGAGAGGGTAGAGAGTTTTATTTTAAAAGAGCCTTATCTCGAAAAATTCGCCCACTTTATGGCACTCCGTGCGGCAAATAATAATGCCGAGTGGTGCGATTTTGTGACCGACGAGATAGACGAGAGGATATATTTCGCTTGGTGCTTTATACAGTACGAATTCCGCCGTGAGTGGCAAGCGGTGCGTGACTATGCCAAAGAGAAGGGAATCGGGATAATCGGCGACCTGCCTATCTACGTTTCCTATGACAGCTCCGACGTGTATTTTGAAAAGGAGAATTTCCTTCTTGACAAGCGAGAGAGACCGACCGCAATTGCGGGTGTTCCGCCCGATGATTTTGCAAAGGACGGACAGGTCTGGGGCAATCCTCTTTATGACTGGAAATATCTTAAAAAGAACGATTTTGCCTTTTGGGCGGACAGACTTTCCTACAATCTTTCGCTCTTTGACGGGGTGAGAATCGACCATTTCCGTGCGATAGACGCCTATTTCTCGATTCCCGCAGGGGCAGAGACGGCAAAGGACGGCAAGTGGATAAAGGGACCGGGAAAGGCTCTTGTCAACAAGATAAATGCTGTGGCGGGCGACTCTATAATTATTGCAGAGGACCTCGGGGTTATCACCGACAGTGTTCGTTCGCTCGTTGAATATAGCGGATTTGCGACAACGAGAGTGCTTCAGTTCGGCTTTCCCGCGTCTCCCGACAATATATATAAGCCACACAATTACCCGAAAAATTCTGCGGCATACACGGGAACGCACGACAACAATACGCTTCTCGGCTACGTGTGGGAGCTTACGCCCGAGGCGAGAAGGGAACTGTTCGACTACTGCGGCTATGCGGGCGAGGATTTTTCCGAAGGTTGCCGAAGCATTATAAGAACGATGCTTGCATCTTCCGCCGATATAGTCATAATTCCTATTCAAGACCTGCTCTGTTACGGCAGAGATACGAGAATGAACACTCCGGGAAGAGCAGACGCCAACTGGCGTTACCGCCTCACGCGTGAGCAGCTCGACACTATTGACAAAGATAAATATAAGCATCTTAATAGGATTTTCGGCAGAGCTTGATTGGATATTGTGATCGAAGTAAAAAATGAGCTTCCAAAAAGAAAACGACTGATACACTATAGTTCTCGTTTTGTGTCGTGTTTTTTTTGAGTTCCGTATGATACTCTATTGACGAAAGGAGTTGAGATATATGGATCAACAAAAAATAGGTTTATTCTTAAAGCAATTAAGAAAAGAAAAAAACCTCACTCAAGGACAATTGGCAGAAATATTAAACGTATCGGATAGAACCGTCTCTCGTTGGGAAACGGGCAACAATATGCCCGATTTAAGCATTTTGGTCGATTTGGCGGATTTTTATAACGTTGACGTAAGAGAAATTATAGACGGCGAAAGAAAAGAACGTGCCGCAGAGCAAGAGAGCAGGGAAACTATTGTGAAGCTTTCTGATTACAGCAAGGAAAAAGAAGCTTTTTTGTTAAAGAAAATCACATTGATAATTCTCGTAGGTTTTGTGGCTTGGGCGGTGTCGTTTTCATTTATGCTTCGTTTTATGGAGGCGGCAACGGGTGCGGAGCTTGTTCTGCTTTGCGAGACCGCACTGCTTTTGTTGTACTGTGCGGTATTGTTTTGCATAAAAACGAATCGCTCTGCTGGCGGCTATCTGAATACAATTATTGGTGCACAAACGGCGATTGTTGTGGCAAACGCGGTACTTTGTCTTATATTCTTTAGCTCCGGCAGTTATTACAATTACGGTCTGATTGGTGCGTATTATTCGTTTCTCGCAATATTTATTCCGTTTTTGATAACGGCTATTATTATAGTGCTTATTAACAAAAAAACTAAAAGATAGATTCTCGCAAAATCACCCCGACAGATTTTTGACATCTGTCGGGGTGATTATATTGTTTATTTAATTCTGTGCACCGAAGTAATATTTGAGGCAGAGAACAATCACACGCATTTGGTAGTCGTCCATTACCGCATACACGTCAAAGACCTCGGCAGAGTAATCAATGAGACGCATATTTACCGTTTTGTCGGTATAATTTATTAGGTACTGAACTGAAATTTCACTGTTTCCGTCGTTTCTCGAAAAAATCTCGACCTCGGGGTCCTTCACGAATTTTTCGTACTCGCGAAGGCTCATCTCTGTACGGTAGAGATTTATTCTGAAATCAAAATCGCCCGATATAAGAACTTCCTCATCGCTGTTTTTCCATTCAAGCTCGTCAAATATCTTCATCATATCGTCGATGTAGAGGAATGCCGAGTGTTCGGTCTTTCCCGACTGCCAACCCTCAAGAGCCTCGACGGGCTTTATCATATGTATAATAGCACGTTCCTGCTCGGGAGCCTTCGTAAGCTCGAAATCAAGCTCGGCGTCGGTAGTGTCATCAACGTCGTTTGACGCGGGCGTTGTGCAAGACGAAAGTGTGAATATATTTATAGCCAAACACAAAAGAAGTAATATGGAAATGATGCGTGTTTTCATTATGCTGTCCTCAGTAAAGTTTTTGTACTTAACTATTATACCATCAAAAAAACGACTTGTCAACACGGATATATATGGAAAAAGCGGCTCGTATGAGCCGCTTTTATGTATTGTCTTAACAACCACCAGCAGTGCTGGTGGCACCAAAAAGCTTTAGCTATGCGGAGAAAAAATACCTCCTTTGATGTATAATAAAGTTGGTCTGCCAACCAAACAATAAAAACATCAAAGGAGGATCAAGTCGTGA
>JAFVSI010000011.1 GCA_017503865.1 Clostridia bacterium
TACAATAGTATTTGGAACAGAGCCTCCTGCAAGCAAGACTTGTAATTATACAGCTCACAACACCGATGATCTTTACTATGCAGGTAAGGATGCAGAGGGCAATAATCTTTACTATCACAGCTGTCCTCTTTGCGGAGATGCTGTGAATGCAAAGACTTTCTCTGAAAAGACTTGGACTGCGGCAACTTGTACCGAGCCCAAGATTTGTACGATTTGCGGTGAGAGCGAGGGGGATGTTCTTGATCATAACTTTACCGGTGCTTGGTCTAGCGATGCAGACGGACACTGGCACGTATGTGCAAACGAGGGCTGTAACGAGACCGATACAAAGGCTGACCACATCTCGAGTGGCGATGCTACTGAGGATGCAGCAGAGGTTTGTACAGAGTGTGGTTATGAGATAGCTCCCAAGCTCAACCACGTACACAACTATACCGTTCTTAATAATGACGAGACAAACCACTGGTACGAGTGTGCTTGTGGAGTAGCTGACGAGGCAACTCGCGTAGTTCATACAGGTACTGACGATAACAACTGCGAGACCGAAGTTAAGTGCTCTGCTTGTAACTACGTTGTAGTTGCGGCTAAGACACATGACTATACAGGTGCTTGGTCTAGCGATGCTGAGGGACACTGGCACGTATGTGCAAATGACGGATGTAACGTAGCTGATACAAAGATTGGTCACACCGACATTGAAGATGATAACGATTGTACAACTGCTGTTAAGTGTTCTGCTTGTGAATTCGTTGTAATCGAGGCTAAGGCTCACGACTTTGACGATGCAACTTGTACAGCCCCCAAGACTTGTACTGTATGCGGAACAACCGAGGGTGAGGCACTTGATCACGACTGGGATGAGGGCAATGTAACAACCGTTGCTTCTTGTACGGTTCCCGGTGTAAAGACATATACTTGTAAGAATGATGCAACCCATACATACACCGAGGATCTTGGAATTGACGAGAATGCTCACGTCTATGACGACGGCTTTGTAACAACCAATCCTACATGTATGACAGCGGGTGAAAAGACCTATACATGTTTACTCAATTCTGAGCATAAGAAGTATGAGCCCGTAGACATCGATGATGATGCACATAACTTCAACACTGAAACTCTTGCTAATGATGCAACCGGACACTGGTACGCATGTGCTAATGAGGGCTGCGAGGTTAAGAATGAGTTTAATGCACACATCTCGAGTGGAGCTGCAACCGAGGAAACAGCTGAGGTTTGTACAGTATGTGGCTTTGAGATAGCTCCTAAGCTCGATCACGTACACAACTACAACGTTCTTGATAAGGACGCTACAGACCACTGGTACAAATGTGCTTGTGGTGTAGCTGATGAGGCAACTCGTGAGGCTCACGCAGGTACTGACGATAACAACTGTGCAACAGCGGTTAATTGTACTTGTGGTTACGAAATAACAGCAGCTAAGTCTCACGACTACACAGGCGAATGGGTAAAGGATGCAGAAGGTCATGCACATAAGTGTGCAAACGAGGGCTGTAACGAGACCGATACAAAGGTCGGACATATCTCCGGTGGCGCAGCAACCGAGGAGGCAGCTGAGGTTTGTACAGTGTGTGGATACGAGATAACTCCCGCACTTGAACACTCACATAACTACACTGTTCTCGATAAGGACGAGACCGAACACTGGTACAAGTGTTCTTGTGGAGCAGTTGACGAGGGAACTCGCACGGCTCACACCGGTACTGACGATAACAACTGCGAGTCTGAGGTTGTTTGTAACGTTTGTGGTTACACAATAACCGCTTCAAAGACACACGACTACACAGGTGCTTGGAACAGTGATGCTAACGGACATTGGCACGTATGTGCAAATGCCGGCTGTACAGTGACAGAGACAAAGGCTGATCACGTTTACGATAACGATGCCGACGCAACTTGTAACGATTGTGGCTTCGAAAGAGAGGTTTCCGGTGGAGACATCGGTGGCGGTGATGATGTTGGCGGTGGAGCCACAGGTTCTAACTCGCAGACAATCACATCTATTGGCGGTAGCGTAAGCATTGAGGTTACTGCAACCTACAAAGAGGGTGGAACTGAAATAGATGAAACTCCCATTTACTCGGTAATCATTACATGGGATGATATGACATTTGAGTACAACACGGCTACAGCAGAGTATGTATGGAATCCCGACACACTCGAGTATGATGAGGTTGAAAGTTCTAATCCCGGCGGATGGACTGAGCATCAAGCAAAGATTTACATCGAAAACAGATCCAATGCGGCTGTAATTGTTACAGCAATATGGCAGCCTGCTGAGGGTGTTAACGCATCTCCTGTAATTTCTAAGGATTCCGTCAAACTTGATTCTGCAGTAGGATGTGTAGGAACAGGAAAAACCGCTGAGATCATTGTGTCTAATCCTACATCCGGATCTATTACAGGCAGTTGTACGCTCGGAACTATCGTTCTTGAAATAAAAGCTGACACTTCAGCTGAATAAAATTTAGAAAGATTTATGAAGATAATAAAAATACTTATTATTGCAGTTGCATTGATCTTGATTTCGGCACTGATGTTGACGGGTTGTAAATGGGGGGACAAAACTCCCCCCGACTACCCCGATCCGCCCGTGGAGTCGAACGCAGAGACCTTTGTTGAAACAGATGCACCAAAGCTTGAAAAGAAAGACGGTGGCGGTGTAGCAGGGCTAACTTATAAAACAGATGTATATGTTTATATATCTTCCGGTACAGCTTCATTATATTTTGCAAATCCCAATATTTCGGTGGATAACGTTTTGGTTAAGATTTACGCAGATGGTTTTAGAATTGCCGAAACGGGAATTCTTGAACCGGGTACGAAGATTACAACGTTGCCTCTAAATGACGTAGGCATTAGAACAATTAAAACTGCCGGTGATTTTGAAGGGAAGTTCGTAGTTGAATTTTACGACTCGGAAACAAATGAAAAGTCAGTACTTAATACTGAGATACCTATTACCGTAAAGGTAAGATAACAAATCTTGATTTACAGTACCATAGAGGTACGTAAAAATAAAAAAATATTTTAGGAGGATTTTATTATGAAAAAAATTCTTGCACTCGTTCTCGCTCTTACAATGATCGTTGGTATGAGCATCCCTGCATTTGCTGCAGAAATTACTGAATCCGGTGACAAAGCAACCGTTGGTGACACTGTAACGATTACTGTTAGTGGTACCGTTAATGACAGTGGTGATAATGTTTACGGAACTACATATTCTGTTGTCGTTGAATGGGATTCTATGACATTTGAGTACACTTCTGAAAAAGAAGTGTATACTTGGGATGCTGAAAATCTTGAGTATGTTAAGGATACTAGTCAGTCTGTTACTGCTCATTGGGATAAGTCAGAGGCAGAGATTACAGTTACTAACAGATCGAATGCTAAAGTTTACGTAACTGCAACTATAACCGGTGATGTCTTTGAGGTTACATCAAGTGCTGAGGTTGCTGCTTGCACAGAAGATACGACTGAACAGACACTTCCTTCTGAAAAACTTTATGTAAGACCTGTTAAGGCTATCGAGGCGCCCGTAACAGCAACGGTTACACTTACGATTTCCGACCAGGCTCCTGCTAACTCCTAATGTGATTTAGTAATCCTTAAAAAATTTTTTTAATACGATCAAACGTCAAGGCGGGGCCTCGCGCCCTGCCTTGGCCTTTTACAAATGCTCATCAATGTTTTGGTATTCGTGAGTGTTTGTAAGAGATTTTAATATTTAAGAGGATGCTAATATGAAATCAATGACGTTACTTCGTATATTTGCTTTAATAATTTCGGTGATGATGTTTTGCCTATGCCTCTCCTCTTGCGGTGGCGAGGAGCTTGAATTTGTTCCGCCCCCATTTGACTCGAGTGCAGTTGTCGGTAGCCCTGATATAGAAGACCCCGATGCGATTGGTTACACCGAGCTTGATGCAAAGGCGTACAAGGTTGCCGTTTGCGGTCTTGTCAAGCTTTCCGGTGATAGTGCTGACATATATTTTGCCAATCTCGAGACAAACGAGGTGTGGCTAAAGCTTCGTATAATTGATGAGAAAGGCAATATTCTTGGAGAAACCGGTCTTATAAAGCCGGGAGAATACGTGAGGAGTATTACTTTCACAGAGAAAGTGCCTAAGGTTGGTACTAAGATAACAATGAAGATAATGGGATATCAGCCTGATACCTATTATTCGGCAGGGGAAGTAAAGATTAACACACAAGTGTCATAATTTGTTTCTTAAAGGAAATTTGAGACTGCTGTTTATTGTACAAGAACTGGAAAAATCGGTGCAATCGTTGTATCGATTTCGATATTCGGAACAATCACAGGTGACCGTACGCTCTGAACTATCGTTCATGAGATAAAGGCAGCTGAATAAAGTTTAATAACAACTAAAGCTTGGCAAGGCGATTCGTTTGAATCGCCTTGCTTTGGTTTTTTAATGAATGAGATAAATTTATGGGGTTCTGCAAAAGGAAAGGCAGTGATTTTTTCTTTCGAAAAATCACTGCCTTTTTTATTTAAACGACAGGGAAATATTAAAAGCAAATTTTTCCCGGATTAAGAATGTTCTTTTCGTCAAAGACCTTCTTGATGCCCATCATGAGTGCTATCGGGGTTTGGCCATACTGTGATTTCAAATATTTTTTCTTAGCATAACCAATACCGTGCTCGCCCGAAACAAGACCGCCAAGCTTAGCGGCAGTATCATACATTCGGTCAAATGCGTTATTAAGCACGTTCTCCCATGCCTCGTCGTCCAAGTCGTCACGACAGATGTAAATGTGAAGGTTTCCATCACCGGCATGACCAAAGCTTGGAATACGAACTCCAAGCTCTTTTGCAAGCGAGTGAGTGAATTTAATAAACTCGTCGATTTTATTTACGGGAACAACAACGTCGCATTCGTCCATTTCGGTTGTTGATGCTTTGATAGCTTCAAGGAAAGCGCCTCTTGCAGACCAAACAGCCTTTTTTCTTTCATCTGTATCAACGATATAAGCATCAAGCGCACCAATGGAAAGGCAGAGCTCTGCAACCGTGCTCATATCAGACTCGACCTGAGCCTCGGTATTGCCGTCAAAGGTGAGAAGAATATAAGCATCGTTCTTTGTATCGGGGAACTTCTTTCCGAGGTAGCTTTCCGAAAAGAGAATGGTGTCGCGAGACATATACTCGATCGCGGTGGGGATGACCTTTGATGTGAAGATTTTCGGAACCGCCTCAATTGCCGATTTCATATCGGCAAAGGGAACCAACAAGCTGACGGAGAATTTCGGAAGAGGGATGAGCTTGAGAACCGCCTCAGTGATTATAGCAAGGGTACCCTCTGAACCTATGACAAGGTCTTTCAAGCTATATCCCGACGAGTTTTTTGCAACTGTGGCACCAAGCTTGAGTATCTCTCCATTTGGCATGACGACTGTGAGGGAACGAACGTAGTCACGTGTTACACCGTACTTTACCGCTCTCATTCCGCCTGCATTTGTAGAAATATTGCCGCCGATAGTGGCAGATTTTTCTCCCGGATCAGGTGGGTACAAGAGGTCATTTTCTTCAGCAAAGGCCGCAAGCTCCATAAGAAGAACACCGGGCTGAACTGTTACGGTAAGAGTGTCGCGGTCAAGAGCAATAATTTTATTCATCTTTGTGGTTTCAAGAAGAATGCCACCCTCAACAGGAACGGCTGAGCCGACAAGTCCTGTTCCGCTACCTCTGACTGTTACGGGAATGGAGCGCTCGTATGCGAGCTTCATTATCTCAGAGATTTGCTCGGTAGACGTTGCTCTGACAAGCACGTCGGGCATTCTTTCAATACCGCCAAGCTCATCGTGAGAGTAATCGGGATTTATAGCGGCACCCACAAGAACATCGCCCTCTCCGACGATGCCGCAGAGCGTTTTTATATCGTTTTCGTTAATCTTATTATACATTATTACTCCCCCTTGATTTTGTTTATAAGCTTAGGAAGGATTTCTGCCACGTCACCAACGACACAGTAGTGTGCTATGTCAAAAATAGGGGCGGTATTGCACGTGTTGACGGCAACTATACAGTCCGATGACTTCATACCTGCGGCAAACTGTACGGCACCCGATATTCCAAGGCAGATTATTAACTTCGGTTTTACAGTTCTGCCGGAGAGACCTATCTGATGCTTTGCATCGAATATATTTTCCTCAACGAGAGGTCTTGTGCAAGCAACAACACCACCAAGCATATTTGCAAGTGCTTCTGCTTGTTGCCTTATCGCATCGCTTGCGGCACCTCTGCCTACTGCAACGATTACGTCTGCTTCGGCAATGTCTATATCTTTGGGCTTTGCGAAGGATTTGATGACGTCTATTGCCGACATGGTCATTTTATCTGTTACCGTCATATTAACGATTTTACCTGTGGGGTTGTCCATAGGTGTCGGCTCTGTAAATACCTTGTATCTTACAGTGCAAAACTGAGGTCTTGTTGCGGGAGTAATTATCTGTGCCATAATGTTTCCGCCAAAGGCAGGACGTATCTGCACAAGGTCGGTATTCTTTTTCATTTCAAGCACTGTGCAGTCAGCGGTAAGTCCTGTGCGGCAACGTGCGGCAACACGAGGTGCGAGTTGACGTCCGAGATTGGTAGCGCCAACGAGTATGCTTGAGGGCTTGAATTTGTCAATGAAGTCACAAAA
Source organism: Clostridia bacterium (assembly GCA_017503865.1). Classification (GTDB taxonomy): domain Bacteria; phylum Bacillota; class Clostridia; order Oscillospirales; family CAG-272; genus HGM12713. The sequence continues at coordinate 6,690 of JAFVSI010000011.1, forward strand.
AGCCGAGGTGTATGGCTCTATTCTGAAGTCTGCAAAGGCAGGGTCATCATATACAAAGACCTTGTCAGCTCCAAAGCGCAGCAGCTCGTTCGCACACTCATCAAGGTTGGTTCCGATTGCAATAGCATATACGGGGTGGTCTATAACGTTTGCCAGCTCGCGGGCTTTGCCAAGCAGCTCAAGAGTTACTTTGTGTATCTTACCGCCCGAGCAATCGGCATAAACGCAAACACCGCGCCAAAGAGATTTGTCGATTTCCTTGACATCATCTTCAATAAAGTCTACAAGACCCTGCCCCTTCTTTACGCACATTTTACACATTTTACAGGCGGACGTAATGTCAAGGCTTCCGTCCTTGTATGTAATTGCATTGAAGGGACAAATTTTTATAAGAGAGAGGGCCTTTTCCTCTGTTACGAGATTTTTGTTGATTATAAGCTTTCCCATTTCGATTTCTCCTTATATCATTTTTTTCGTACGAAGAAGCTCGAATATCGCGGTTGCCTGTTCGTCGGACGTGCCGCTTATAGAGTATTTGTTGTCGTTTTTCTCGGGCGGGAAGATCCTTTCAACCTGAGTAGCAGAGCCTGCAAGACCGTAGTGCTTCTCGTCCTGGTCGTCAAAATCGTTAAATGAGAAAAATTCAACGGCATTATCGCTGATGTTCTTTTTTATCTTGTAAGAGGGAAGTCTTGGTGTGTTTATATCAGCATCTACCGATATAAGGCAGGGAAGAGAAACTCTCATTTTCACATTCTTGTCGTCAAGAGATGCTGTGACGTAGATATGACCGTCTTTTATTTCATCAATGCTGAGTACGTTTGAGACGTTAGGGATTGAGAGATATTCGGAAATTTCAGCTCCAACCTGAGCAGTGTCCCCGTCGGTCGTCTGCTTGCCGCAAATTATAAGATCGTATTCACCGAATTTCTGTATTCCCTGGGAGAGTGTGTATGCTGTTGCAAGCACGTCGGCTCCCGCAAATTTTCTGTCAGAGAGAACTGCGCCGTGCGATGCTCCCATTGCAATGGTTTCATTAATGACCGCCTTTGCTTGTGGTGGGCCCATTGTTATGCAGTCAACGTTTCCCCCATACTGCTCTGCAAGACAGAGCGCGGTCTCTATTCCGTAGAGATCATAAGGGTTGATCTTGCTCTGAATACCGTTTCTTTTTAGAACGCCCGTTGCCGGATCGACTTCGACGTTGTTTGATCCGGGGACTTGTTTTACACAAACTAAGATGTTCATAGTTTTCTCCATTCTGCTGTTTTTGGACAGCTGTTTTATAGTCGTTTATTTGTGCATTGAAGAGTTTTTTATTTTAAATATAGCCTGGACTTGAAGTAACACAAAAATTATTCATTATACACTCTAATTATAACACAAGACAAATATTTTTTCTACACATTTATTATATTTTTATTATTTTCTTTTGAAAAATATTTGATTTTTTATACCCTCTATCTTTTTTTTAAGCGTTTTGACATCGTAATAATGTCCATTTTCAAGAGTTTTTGTTTCAGAGGTACTCTATATTTCATAATAATAGTAGAAACATACACACGGAAGGAGGAAACCAAAACAATAACAATATCAAAACAAAAAACACCTTGTGAATTCTTTTCGGTTGTGGAGTGTGCTCAACCCACATACTTATATCAAAACATAAACACGTGTGGAGAAAACAAACCAAACACCGATATGTTCACAAAGGAGAAAAGGAGAAACAAACCTATGTAGAGGAAAGTAAAAAACAAAAAATTAAAAATGAAAACAGAAAACCTAAAACAAATCAATTTTTAAAAAGGAGAAAAACAAATATGAAGCAGAATGTTATTTTTAAGACAACTAGAGAAATGAATGAAAAAAGAGAAAAGCCCGAATACATTAGGATAGCTAATCACAACCCTTGTCCCTGTTGCGGCGGAGATGTTTACGGCGTTGTATCACCGGAAGGTATCTATCATGTGGAGTGCATAGAGTGTGCTTATAGACGTGATGCGAGTACACCTTTTTCAAGCGTTGAGCCCTCAAGTGCAATTTTGGAGATGAGGCTTGATTGGAATCGTGGATTCCTGCTTTCGAGCTTTAGTTCGGATGCACTTGATGCTATGGGGCTTGAGGAAGGCGATTACCTTGCGGTTGACCCTGCTGAAGACATTGTGCTTCTTGTTGCAAGAAGCACAGAAGAGATTTGGGAACACTTTTTAGGCTACATGGAAGACGTATACTTTAATATTTACGTTGTCAAAGACGGGACTCTTGTTGAGGTTTATAAAATAACTTAAAACAATGGGAATGATAGCGGACCCCCTCTCGCATAAGCGAGGGGGGACACCCCCGCTTTCCTATCTTTGTTTCCTTTCAAATTGTCTTTCGATTTTTTCTTCATGTCAGAGGAGGTTGCAATATTACATAATAATAGAGAAAACATCTACACGGCTGGAGATACAATGCTTCGAATGAGAAACAAAACGAAACTAATAATGAAAGAAAAAATGAAAGGAGAACAAAACGATGGAGAGGGACAGACGAAAATGAGACAGATGGAGTGGAGAGGAAAACATAACGGTTACTCTGCATGAAATGCTAGAGTAAACAGTTATGTTTCATGCTTGGTTGAATTTTGAATCGCTTTTTATATAAAGAAATTGTGAAATTTAGAAATTTCTTATATAGGAGAGTGACTGATTTGACCGAGAAGCACTATGCGCACGGCGGTCCTACCGCGCCGTATATCAGGTGGGGATGCTTCGGCTTTAACAACCAATGGCACAAAAAATTCTTTATATAACGGAGGTTTATCGTGGGACGACACAAGGCAACTAAATCGCTTATACAACAGGTCAAGGAAACTCTTGACTCTAAGCTTGCAATCGGTGAGAGCAAGTATCTCGCCAAACTTAACGGTACATATACTAATTATATCTTTTCTTGGGAGACTTATCGCAGTTATTTGAAGCACAGCTGCTACTTTGTTCAGTGGTGCAAAGAGCAGCCGATCGATCCTGTGCTTGGACACAAGCCACGTACTTTAGAGGAGTGTCGTATTTTTGCGGAGAGGTGGCTGCAGAGTACGATAGATAGAGGACTGTCGGCGTATACCGTCAAGCTCGAGGGTTCGGCTCTTGCTAAGCTCTACGGATGCTCTACAAAGGATTTCAATATCCAAACTCCTGCAAGGAAGCGAGCTAATATAAAACGCAGCAGAGGAGATGTAATTATGGACAAGCACTTTAGTATTACAAAAAACAAAAATCTTATTACGTTTTGTCGTTGTACGGGACTTCGTCGCTCTGAACTTGAGCAAATTCGAGGTACAGATCTTATTGAACACGAAGGCAAGCGTTGCCTTGACGTGCATAAGGGAACTAAGGGAGGGCGTCTTCGTATCAGCGAAATTTGCGGAGCAGAAGATGAGCTTGAAACAGTAAAAAGACTTTGTGCAGAAGCAGGGTCTAACAAAATTTTCCCTGATCCTCACTCTAATGCCGATATCCATTCTTATCGTGCTGATTATGCAAAAAGGGTTTATGAGAAGTATAAGAGGGAATACAGCGAGTTTAAGCACGAAAGACTTATCGTTTATAAAAATAAGGTCGTTGCCTCGTACATAACAAAAAACGGAAGAAGAGATGTTAGCAAATTTCCCGAGCTTTACAAATTGGAAGGCAACCGCAAGAGAATGCTTCCGGGGTACAGGGACGTATCAAGTGCTTTCTACTGTCGTGTTGACCGTAAGGGTGAGTGCTTTGATCGTAGAGCCTTATTTGAGGCAAGTAATGCGTTGGGGCACTCAAGGGAAAGTATTGTTGCTGAGCACTACTTAGATTAAGACCTTAACTTCCAAAAAAATAAGCATCAAAACACCATCAAAAATGAAATAATAACGGAAAATTAAACTCATCCGTCGTACTAAATACAGAGGCTTAAACAAAACAAAATCTAAAAATTAAAACAAAACGAACGGACTGCCTCGAGTAATCGAGAAAGGGGACAAGCCATGAATGAAAACACTGTGCTAATCAAGGACAAAGTGTTGCTTACAGTCAGAGAAGCAGCAGCCTATAGCAACATTGGTATAAACAAGCTTGATAGCTTGCTTAGAGTGCCAAACTGTCCGTTCGTTTTGTTCGTTGGAACAAAGAAACTTGTGAAGCGCAAGGAGTTTGAAGAATTCCTTGCAAAAAGTTTAATTATTTAATTTTTAAGGTGTTGCAAAAGTTGAGCCATTGTGGTATAATTAGATGTTACATTGGCTCCTTTTGCACACCGGAAAGGAGTTAATATGGGTAAAAATCTAAAAGGAAAAGAAATTGGCAAAGGACTTTGCCAAAAGGGGGACGGTACATATCTTGCTCGATTTGTTAACTGTCGCGGAAAAAGAGTAGAGAAGTGCTTTAAGACACTCCCTGAAGCAAGGAACTGGCTTGATGAAGCCAGACAGGCAGACAAAGAGACGAATGCTTTGCTTTCACCGGAAATTACAGTCGATAAATGGTTTGAGTTTTGGATCAAAAATCTCGTTGCAGATTTAGCTCCCAATACACTCAGAAATTATCGTGAGCGTTATACGAGGGATGCACGCCCTATTATTGGTGGTTTGAGATTGAGTGATGTTAAGCCTATGCATTCGCAGATGATCTTAAAACAAATGGAAGCTAATTATGCGGGCTCAACTATGAGACAGACATATATTATGCTTGGTACCATGTTTAAGTCTGCGCTTGTTAACGGTATGATCACTAAGCATCCTCTTGATAATGTCAAGACTACAAAACCTGTAAAAGCCATTAACGACATAAATTTTCTCACTGTGAGAGAACAGGAGAAGTTTTTGGAAGTCGCCAAAAAGTCGCCGCACTATCTTCAGTATTGCTTCTTGCTTGAAACCGGACTTCGTACCGGGGAGTTGGTGGGTTTGACGTGGGACAAAATTGACTGGGAAAAGAAAACACTCACAGTCAATAAATCTCTTGAATATAGGCACAGTACGAAATATTGGCGTGCGGGACCGCCTAAGTCTTTGTCTAGCTATCGTACAATCCCTCTTACGAAGAGAGCGTTTACAATTCTTATAATGCTCCATGCAGAACGTGCCAAAATAAAAGAGTCACCTGAGCTTTCTCAGGTGCTTGAGTTTATGGATCTTCGTTCGGGAAAGATAGATTCGTTCGTAATGCGTGATCTTGTCTTTATAAACAAAAGGACAGGGATGCCGACAAAAAACAGCACGTATGATACGAATCTTTATAAGGTGTGTGAAAGAGCTGAAATAAAGCATATCTCTATGCACTCGCTTCGTCACACATACGCAACAAGAGCAATCGAAAGAAGTATTAATCCTAAGGTCTTGCAGAAGTTACTCGGGCACTCAACTGTTCAAATGACAATGGATAGATACGTGCATGTTTCAGAGGATTCTATGTACGAGGCTATCGAAAAATTTGAAAAAGATGCCTAATTTTTTTTGAAATAAAAAGGTGAAACTACCTTTAATTTCAAAAAATCAAAAAATGGTGTAAAAATGGTGTAAGGAAAATAAAAAACCTTGTAAAATAAAGGAGAATAGACATATATGAAATTAGGTATAGTAGGTCTTCCTAACGTAGGAAAGAGTACGCTTTTTAATGCGCTTACAAATGCGGGGGCGGAGTCGGCAAACTATCCGTTCTGTACTATTGAGCCGAACGTCGGTGTTGTAACCGTGCCCGACAAGAGACTTGATTTTCTCAACGATATGTATCACGCTGAGAAATACACGCCCGCTGTGATTGAATTTGTTGATATTGCAGGTCTTGTTAAAGGGGCGTCAAAGGGAGAGGGACTTGGAAATAAGTTCCTTTCAAACATTCGCGAGGTTGATGCAATAGTTCACGTTGTGCGTTGTTTTGAGGATGACAATATCATTCACGTTGACGGCTCGGTAGATCCTCTCCGCGACCTTGAAACGATAAATCTTGAGCTTATATTCTCCGATATGGAGATGGTCGAGAGACGTATAGACCGCACAAAGAAGGCAATGAAGGGCGACAAGACGCTCGCGAGCGAGCTTGCACTCTTTGAGAGACTTCACGCTCTTCTTTCCGAGGGTAAGTGTGCCCGTGAGGCAGAACTTGACGAGACGGAGCGTTCATACCTTCACGACACGCCTCTTCTTACGATGAAGCCCGTCATTTACGTTGCAAATGTTGGCGAGGACGAGATTTCCGAGGAGCCCCTCTCAAATCCTCACTATGCGGCCCTTAAAGAGCAGGCTGACAAGGAGAAGTCGGGTGTTCTTGCGGTATGTGCACAGCTTGAGGCTGAGATTGCCGAGCTTGACGGCGAGGAAAAGGCGATGTTTCTTTCTGACCTCGGTATTGAGGAAAGCGGACTTGACCGTCTTATCAAGGAAAGCTATTCGCTTCTCGGTCTTATCAGCTATCTTACGGCAGGTCCTCAGGAGGTCCGTGCTTGGACTATCACAAGAGGAACAAAGGCACCGGGGGCAGCGGGAAAGATACACAGCGACTTTGAGCGTGGCTTTATCCGTGCTGAGATAGTTTCCTATGATGACCTCGTTAAGTGCGGCACGATGGCGGCGGCACGTGAGGCAGGTCTTTATAGAAGTGAGGGAAAGGATTACGTAATGAAGGACGGAGACATAGTTCTCTTTAGATTTAACGTATAAAAAAGAAATGCAGTTGCACCTTGTGCAACTGCATTTGATAATTATTCGGTTTAGAAGTAGTTACCCGTGTCAGCGGTGTCTGCCGAGAAGTTTACGTCACCCTTAAGCTCCTTGTAAAACTCGGTGCGAGCGGCATACTGGTAGGGAGTTACCCAAAGGGTGCCTATGCCGAAGCAAAGAGCACCGACAAATATCCAGCCGATAAAGCTGAAATCAAGGCAAAACAGCTGCCACTTGTGACCTCTCATCATATTGCGGCTCTCGGTTATGCAACGGTTCCAGTCGTAATCGGGATTGTCTACCATTATGTAGTATGCCATTGAGTAGGAATACGCTTTTACAATTCCGGGAATGACGAAGAGAAGCGACCAAAGTGCAACGAAGATAGACTGCATAAGTCCGAGAAGCAAGGTCTGACCGAAATTCTTAAAGCCGTCAAAGGCATTGTCAAAGGTTATCTCGCTCTGTTCTCTCGAGGACACAAGAAAGGTCTTGAGGAGACCGAAAGTGATAGGTCCTGTGAGAATTAAGCTGGCTATGCCTGAGGTTATGGTCGATGCCGTGCCGAGAATTGCCGACATAACGAAGCATATCGCAAGTCCCATAAGCCATTTCGAGCCGAATATCCGTCCGCCGAGTGTCTGACGGGCTCTTCTGCGGAGCTCTGAATTTGTTATGTTCATAAATAATCCCCCCTATGGATTTATAGTAATTTTATATTATCACAAGACGAAAAAAATGTCAATAAATTTAGATTGGAAAAATAGATTATGAGAATGAGAAAAAAGAAAAACGGAGAAAAGCGAATAGCCGCTTGTGCCGCATATCTTGTGAGCGAGCCGATAACTTCCTTTGCCGAGCTTTTCGGCAACGAGAGAGAGGTTCACGTTGAGATTGGCTGCGGAAAGGGAAATTTTGTCTGCGGAATGGCAGAAAAATATCCCGAGGTCAATTTTCTTGCGGTCGAGAAGGTAAGCGACGTTTGCTGTATCGCACTCGAGAAGGCAAAGGCGGCACTCGAGGCAAGCGGCACTGACAACGTGCGTTTTTACATAGCTGACGCAAACTCTCTTTGCGACATTATTCCGCCTCACTCGGTTGACTGCATATATCTTAATTTCAGCGATCCTTGGCCGAAGAAGGGGCACACAAAACGCCGCCTCACCTACAGAGGATTTCTCGAAATATACCGTAAGCTTCTTAAAGAGGGTGGAGTTCTAAAGCTTAAGACCGACAACGTAGGACTTTTTGACTTTAGTCTTGAAGAATTTGAGGCTGAGGGACTTGAATTTCTTATGCAAACGAGAGATCTGCACCACTCAGAATATGCCGAGGGCAACGTTATGACCGAGTATGAGAAGAATTTTTCGGACAAGGGAATGAATATTTGCTCGGCACACGTAAGATTTATTAAAAAGGAGAACGAATAATGTTAAAAGAGCTTGTTGAAAAATCAAGGAGCTACCGTTCCTTTAAGCCGAATACAAACATTGAGGAGAGTGTTCTTCTCGAGCTTGTTGATATTGCGAGAAAATGCCCTGCGGCTATGAATACACAGCCCCTTAAATACAGACTTGTTACGGGCGGCAGCGAGCGTGACGAGCTTTTTGCTATCACTCGTTGGGCGGGCAAGCTCGGCATAAAGCTTCCCCCCGAGGGACACGAGCCGTCTGCTTATATCGTTATCTGTCACGACAAAAACGTTGCGGCTGAGAGACCTATTTTTCTCTATGATATAGGAATTGTAACACAAACGATTATGCTTGCCGCTGCCGAGAGAGGTCTTGGCGGCTGTATAATCGGCTCTGCAACCGAGGAGGCTATGTCAAGGGTACTCGGTCTTAGCGAGAACATAGTTCCAAAACTCATACTCGCACTCGGTGTGCCCGATGAAAAGGTCGTTCTTACCGACGCGAAGGACGGTGACACCTCTTATTTCAGAGACGGAGAGGGAACGCACTATTCACCGAAGCGTCAGCTTTCTGACATCATAATTAAGTAATAACGAAGGGGAACCGATATGCAAATATCTCCTTGCGGGGTACTTACCGTCAATAAGCACGGGGGAGTTACCTCACACGATATAGTTGGCAATATAAGAAGGCTTTACGGCACGCGGGCTGTTGGGCATACGGGTACGCTTGATCCGCTTGCGACGGGCGTGCTTGTCGTTCTTATAGGAAGGGCGGCAAAGGCGGCTGAATATCTTGTCTCCGATAAGAAAAAATACCGTGCCACGCTAAAGCTCGGTATCGAGACCGACACCGAGGATATTACGGGCGAGGTGACCGAGAAGAGTGACAGTATTCCGCCATTTGACGAGGTCGTGCGTGCTTGCGGTGAGTTTGTAGGAAAATCGAAGCAGATCCCACCGATGTACAGTGCTCTTAAGGTGGGCGGAAGAAAGCTTTGCGACCTCGCACGAGAGGGCAAGGTCGTTGAGAGAGAAGCGAGAGATATCGAGATTTTCTCACTTGACGTAAAAAGCACCGATAAAAACAACGAGTATATAATTGACGTGAATTGTTCATCGGGAACTTATATTCGCACCCTTTGTGCCGATATAGGCAAAAGGCTCGGCTGCGGCGGAGTTATGGCAACACTTGAAAGGCGTGAGGCGGGCGGCTTTGATATTTCGGAGTCTTATAGCATTGCAGAGCTTGAAAATATGAGTGAGGCGGAGAGACTTTCTCTCTTAAAGCCCACCGAAAGTCTTTTTGAGGATATACCAAAAATAATTCTTCCCGAGTTTTACGAAAAGCTTTCGCGTAACGGTTGTGAAATTTATCAAAAGAAGATAAAGACCGATTTTAAGACGGGCGAGAGAGTTCGCCTTTACGGCAAGAGCGGAGTTTTCTTCGCACTCGGCGAAGTCCGCGAGTACCCCGACGGCAGTGCCGTTAAGGCAATAAAAATATTCGATATATAAAAAGAAACGGAGCAGAAATTCTGCTCCGTTTTTTAGTTTTTATTTCTCTTTCTTCTTTGCAACAAATGCTGTACAAGTGCTGAGAGCTGCTACAAGCGAGAGTCCTATGAGGGAAACACTTGAGCCACATCCGTCTTCGGTCTTGGACGGTTCGGTTTCTTGTAAGGATTCACTTGCAGTATCGGTAGTCTCGACAGGCTCTACTGCTACGCCCGAGCCGATAACGTTGAGTTCAAGGCTGAACTGATTTTCTTTGCAGTAAAATGCCTCTCTATCAGTGGAATAATATTCAACGTCCACGTGTCTACCGTCATTTGAAAAATAGAGCATTGCCACAAGACCGACACCTTCAAGGTTTTTGTCGGTACCCTGTGGGTCAACAAGCATTTGAACTACCTCGTTACCCTTGTCGCCTGTCGCACGGCTTACGGTGATATAATCGGTAGGATCGTGTCCGCAAAGCACGAGTATAATATTTTCGTGCTTGGAGATAAACTTCTCCCACATCTTCTCACCCGTATTGATGCCGCCGTAATTGACGGCATTGGTGCTCTCTCCCTCGTCAATGGTAGTACCGTCTGCACCTTGGATATATATGTGAGTTGTAACGATTACGTTATGCTCGGGGTGTTTTTCAACAACCTCGTTTGCCCATTTTAGAACCTTGTCGGACGGACCGAAATCAAGATTTACTACAAGATATTTGATAGTGCCAACGGTAAACTCTTGATAAGTGTTACACATAGTATCGTCAAAGCTACCGCTTACGTTCTTGCCAAACTCGGAGAGAGGGAAGAATCGATTAAAGTAATACTCGGGGCGGTCGTGGTTGCCTCGTATGATAGAATAGGGAACTAAACCGTCAAGCTTCGTAATTTCTTTTTTAGCTATTTTCCATTCACTTTGTGCATTAGTATCGGTTATATCACCAAGCCCAAAAACAAATTTTATCTTTTTGGATTCTACATTATCTACTATCCAATCATACATAGTGGTAAGCTTTTCGGGATAATATCTTGTAAGTATCTGCGTGTCACCCACTACGGCAAAGGAGTATGCGTAGTCGCTCACACCCTCGTAATCCTTCAAAAAAGGATCGTTGTAAATGAAATCGGGGCCGTTTTTCGTAGTGTCGGAAATCGTTTCATTGCCTGCCGATAGCTCGTAAAAGCCTATAAGTCCGTTTGTGTCGAGAGTGCCCTTGCTGTCGGCAAGAATTTCGTTTGTTGTACGCACGTCTTCATATATAGCGATGTTTTTGAGTGTTCCCTTAAAATACTGACCGTTTCCGCTTCTAATGTCACCGCCAAGTCCCATTACGTTCTTAAAGGTTACGCTTGAAGGTGTAGCTACCGTCTGTGTTTCCTTTAGTTCGCCGTTTAAGTAACAGGAAAGAGTACCTGCCGCCGAATCCTTAACGATAGTAAGGTGAACGAATTCTCCCGTAAATACGTTTACCTTTGTAAATTTGACGTCATAAGTCTTTGCATTGTCATCAATGATGTAAAGGCGGGGAACACCTTTTTCGTGAATTTCAAAGTTGACACAAGCCGAGCCCGAGCCAAGATAGTTTCCTAAAATAACACCACCTCTTCCCGAGGTGTTTGTGGGAAATTTTAGGGTAGCCTCAAATGTAGAGGGAAGTGAAGAAAGCGGGGATTCTGTTTGATACAAGTCTTCGGCAGTAAAGGTCATTCCCTCATCTACGTTGGCTGCGAAAATGGGGAATGAGCATATAGCTCCCACCAAAATAACTAAAGAAAAAATCAGAGTGGTAAATCTTATTGTTTTCACGTTAAGCATCTCCTTTTTGTGTGAAATAATCTTGATTTCAGTATAGCACTCGTGCAATTGTGTTGACAATGGTGTTTTTTCTTATAATCGTAGTAAAATTAAATATTTGTTTTTCTATTGCTTTTTTTCTTTGCAAATGTTATACTGTGAAAAATGGGGGTGAGAGCTTTGAAAAAATGTATGATTCGAGATTATATACCCGAGATGCGTGCATACGGTGTCAGAAAGGGTACGTGTCTGCCGGATTCTTCCCGTTGGCAACACTGTCACGAATTTGTCGAGATAGTTTACGTTAGCTCGGGCAAGGGAGTTCACTATGTTGACGATAAGCCGTTTGAGGTCGGGCGTGGCTCGCTTTTGTTTATTGATAGTGATGTTCCTCACTCTTTCTATGCCGAAGAAACTATGACCTATTTCAATTTTTATATTTCGCCATCTATGGTTGATAAAAGACTTGCGGGTGTAATAAGTATTTGGGAAATACTCGCCTTTATTTTTCCCGAGGGCGAGATAGCGAAGGAAAAAAAACAGCCATTTTTGCAGCTTGACAATTCATTTTTGCCCGAAATACAGCTTTGTGCCGAAAATATTCACCGAGAGATACTTTCGAGAAGAATAGGGTGGGAGCTTGCGGTTGACGGATATATGCGTCTTATTTATGCAGGAATTTTGCGAACGGTTTTAAGGACATCTGCCAAAAGACGAAAAATAATATCCTCGGATATTTTAGATTACGTCGAGAAAAATTTTGCGGGGCGTATAACTCTTGCCGACCTTGCCGATAGATTTTATTACAGCCCCGTATATCTCGGGCAGCTTTTTAAGAGTTCATTTGGCGTCTCGTTTAAGAAATACGTTAAAGATAAGCGCCTCGAAGCAGCAGAGAGGCTCCTTATAGAAACCGATATGACAGTCGAGGCTGTGACGGCGGCGGTCGGCTTTTCGGACAAAAAATTTTTTTACCAATCCTTTGAGGATAAGTATAACTGCACACCCTTGCAGTACCGTCAAAAGCATTTGGATACGCAATAAAAGAGGTCAGGAAAGTTCCTGACCTCTTTGTTTTAATCAAATTTAAGGAAAAGCTCGAGAAGTCGCTTAGCACACACCTCAAGATGCTCGCGGCGAAGTCTGCCGTTTGCGAGGGACTCGAGCAAGTTGTCTCTGTCGCCCGTAGGCATACGGACGTCGTTTCCTGCAAGCACACAGTTAGTGTGGTCTGAGGGAGTATTCCAGTCGGTGGTGACGGCACCGCGAAATCCCCACTCGTCACGGAGAATACCTTGAAGCTGCTCGTAGCTCTCGCAGCATCTTCTCTCGTTTATAAGATTGTAGCTTGCCATAACCGTATAGGGTTGAGACTCCTTAACGCATATCTCAAATCCGCGAAGATATATCTCACGCAAAGCACGCTCTGAAACACGGCTGTCGCTGTGCTTACGGTTGATTTCCTTATTGTTACAAGCAAAGTGCTTTGCGGACGCGGCAATGTTCACACTCTGTATTCCGTTTACCTTGGCGGCGGCGAATTTGCCCGAAATAAGCGGGTCCTCGCTGAAATATTCAAAATTTCTTCCGCAAAGTGGATTGCGGTGGATATTGAGTGCGGGAGTAAGCCAAATGGGGAAGCCCGTCTCCTTTGCTTCAAGACCGCCCGCACGTCCTACCTCAAAAGCAAGCTCGGGGTCCCACGTGCAAGCAATAAGAGTAGCGCAGGGCCAAGCCGTTGTCGCTATTCCCGCTACCGTGTAAAGACGAACGCCCGCAGGGCCGTCAACCGTCATAAATACGGGAACTCCAAGACGGTTTATGCCGCCGAAGCCACCTGTATTTGTAATTGTAGTTCCATTGTTAGGCACACCGCAAACGAGGTCTACAAGCTCTTCGTCGGTCATTTGTGCCATAAATTCGTCAAGAGTCAGCTTGCCAAAGGCTACCTGTCGGAGATTCATTTCTTCCTCGGGTACCTTTGCCTCATTTTTTGGAGCTGTAACGTCTGAGTAATCAATTATCGGGAAAGAGGGAAGAGCCTCAAACGTTCCGTCAGAGAGCATTCTCTTTTCGAGCTTATTGGGGGCACACTTTTGCGTGAGCTGCTTTGTAACGACAAATTTTTCCTCAACTACGTATTTGTAGTCAGCGAGGACAAGATTGCGGCAGCAGTTTCCGACAAGGAATGTGTACGCACCGCCCTCAAGCACGTATGCCGACATCTGAAGCTTGCCGAGGTCATCGTAGCTCGCCATAGCAGATACGGGGAAGGAAAGCTCTATCTCCTCGCTCTCGTCGGGAACGAGGAGCTTTGTTTTCTTAAATGCGGCAAGAGAGATTTTTGCCTTGCCAAGCACACCCTGAGGTGCTGAAAAGTAGCACTGAACGACCTCTTTGCCCGCGACCTTTCCCGTGTTTTTAACGGTGACAAGGACCTTTATATCATCGCCGTCAAGCTTTGCCTCGGGCTTTGAAATATCGAAGGTCGTATAGGAAAGACCGTATCCAAAGGGGTAGTTTACCTTGTCCGCTACTCCCTTGATAGTCTCAAAATAGCGGTAGCCAACATAAATATCTTCGTAATAGCAGACGTAATCCTTGCTCTCGTTAAAGCTGTCGGCACTCGGGTAGTCGGAAAATTCCTTTGCAAAGGTGTCGGTGAGCTTGCCCGAGGGGTTGACGTCGCCCGAAAGAATATCGGCAACGGCAAGACCGCCTTCCATACCTGCCTGCCAAGCAAGAAGAGCCGCGTCGATTTTAGGATTGTTCTTTATCCACGAAACGTCTATCATTCCGCCAACGTTAAGTACGACCACACTATGCTCGAAAGCGGCGGTGACGTCGTCAACCATCTTTTGCTCGACGTCGGTTAGGTAAAAGTCACCCTTCTCACTGAGGCGGTCAAGTCCCTCGCGGGAGAAACGGTGAATGGTGATGATTGCCACGTCGGAGTTCTTTGCCGCGTCACTTATAAGTGAGGCGGGAACGTCGATCTCATCATAGAGAACATAGCCTGCGTGATCAGGCAAAAGAGGTACTGCATAGTCATAATAAAATCTCGTTACGGGCTCATAAACCGAAAGTCTTGGAGATTTTTCCATAAATCCCTCGTAGATATTGCGAACGTAAGCTGAATATACCATTCCGCTTCCACCGCCGCCCTTGACGTAGTCAATAGAGCCGATGCCGAAAAGCGAAACGGTCGTTCCTTCCTTGAGAGGAAGAATTCCGTTGTTCTCAAGAAGGACCATACCCTCGTCTGCAACCTTCCTCGAAAGTGCGATATGCTCATCACAGCCAGCGAGGTGCTTTCCGCCCTCACCTATGGCGTTTGTGAGGCAGTATTTGTATCTTGCCCATTTTTCCGGCTTCGGTATCGTATTGCTTCGTGTGATATTCATATTGAAAAAACACCTCATTTAATGAATTCTACTTGCATTTTATCATAAAGTATGGTAGAATGCAAGAAAATAGTGTAATTGTTTTCGGACAAAATGTGCAAAAAGGAGTATGCCGTGGCAAATCAGTATAAAGAGATAAGTGAAATAAAGGGCGAAAAGATATTTCGGGAGATAAGCAACATAAAGGGAGTTTTTCACTTCAAGCTCGAAGAGAAGCTCGATTATTTTGCTCATATACACGAAGATATCGAGCTTGTGTACGTAAAACGCGGTGATGCGACTGCCTTTTGTAACGGAGCAAAATACAAGCTCACCGACAATTCCTTCTTTATGGTATTTCCTAATCAAATACATCATTATACTGACAGCGTTCGAGGCGATTATTTCGTCATAAAGATAAATCCGTCTCAGTTGCTTAGCTATAACAACATATTCCTCGAGGGTGAGCCCGTATCGGCACTCTGGCATTTTGAAGATGGCGAGGACGATAATACGGCAAATCTTGTAGAGACCGCTTTCTGGGAATTTAAAAGAGACGGACACAGCCCTATTATAGATGCCTATCTTACGGCTCTTTTCGGTAAGCTACTTAAGCATTACAAGATAGAAAAGGGCAAGCTTTCAAGGGATACGGTCCTTAGGATATTGCAGTATTGCTCGGAACATTACAAGGAGCGTGTTACCGTGGGGGATGTGGCAAGCAAGCTTTCTATAAGCCGAAGCAGCGTTTCGCATATATTCAGCTCCCGACTTGGTATAAACTTCTGCGAGTACATAAATTCCTTAAGACTTTCCGAGGCAGAGCAACTACTTAAGAACGGAAATTCCCCTATTACTGAGATCTCGGATATTGTAGGTTTTTCGGACGTCAGAACGTTTAACAGAGCATTTCTAAAGAGGCAAGGGGTTTCTCCCTCGGTTTACAGAAAAATATTGAAAAAATAATATTTGAATAAGAGGTAAAAATGGAGAGAATAAAGCTTCCGCTATATAATTGGTTTGTTTGCACGCAAGAGGGCAAGCCCGTCAGCAATTTTTATACAGGCTCATACGGCACGGACGGGGACGAGGGCTGTCTTTGCAGAAGGACTTTTAACTATCGCGTATTTACGGAAAAGAAGAATATAACCGAAAAAGAAACGGTAGAAATATTTGTCGCGGAATCGTACGTTATCGAGGCGTTTGAGGACGGCGGCGGGAAGACGAATTTCGAGCACGAGGAATTCGAACGCACCGAAGAGGGACTTTCAGCAATTGCCGATTGGCTCACAAAAAATGCAATAAATCAAGGTTTTTGACAAAAGAAAAAAAGAGCGAAACGGATTGGCGTGATACTCTTATCGGAGTATCACGCCAGTTCTATTCGCCTGTGGCGAGTGATATTGCTACGCAGTGATATTCGGCTCGCACCGAGTGGTATTCGCTTCGCGAGTTTCAGGGCGAATAGAATACCACTGAAGCCGCAAGGCTTCAATATCACTATTGCGGTAGCAATAATATCACTCTTTGCGAAAGCAAAGAATATCACTAAAAAAGCAGAAAAAGAGAGAGCTTCACGGAATTTTGTAACCGCGTTACTCTCTCTTCTGTTTTTATTGCCAGTTTCGCTTTTGTTTAACAAATGCACAGGGCTATGCCCATACCCCTTATAAAATTTCTCCGATAAGGACATCACGCTTTTCGTTTCGCTCTTTTTTGCACTTGAAAGCTTGAAGCTTTAGGTTCCATTTTTTGGCATAAAAAACGACAGCAAAAAGGTGTTCGAAAAATTATTCCAAAAGAGAAATATATTTACCTAAAAAAGATTGAAGCTCTTGACTTTTCTCTATGTTGGTGGTATCATATTTATTATAAAACGATTTAATTAAGATGATACGTTAATATAAATGACAACCAAGACTTTGCGAGAGGGGGAAATGTATGGCAAAAAGAATTTTTTCGCTGTTTTTGGCTTTGTCTATAATTCTTAGCTGCTTTGTCTTTTCTCCTGCAGTGGGTGCTCTTGAAGTACTCAGCCACGAGGATTTTGTCGCCGTTTACGGTGCTCACATAAATTATAACAGTAAGATTTCCGCAAATCCCGACGGAACGTTTAAGCTTGACGTTGATATTTATTCATCGTATTCGGTATCGCCCGAGAACGTAAATATCCTTTCCTCTGAGGACGATTATTACGTTGTTGACAGAAACGGACGCTATCTTGTTGAGCTTTGGGGAGCTGACGGAGCTACGGCTGTCGGTAAAGGCGGTGCGGGCGGCTACGTTTACGGCATAATAGAGCTTAAAGAGGGCGATACCCTTTATTACACACTCGGCGGTGAGGGAAGTAAAACAAGCGTTGCAGGACAGGGCGGCGGAGCTAACGGCGGCGGTGGCTACGGAGAAAACGGAAGCACAACTGTCGGTGGCGGTGGCGGATATTCGGCACTCTTCCTTTTTGACAGCGACGATTTCAGCAACAGATACCTTGATGCTGACGGTCACGTAAAAGACAAGCTTACATCAGCGGACAGAACCTCGAAATATATAATGATTGCAGGCGGCGGTGGCGGTGGCGGTTCATACGGAGCTGACTCGAATGCAACTGCTGACGGCGGAGCGGGCGGATACATAGGCTCGACCTCGGGTGTTCTTGGAGACGGCTATGACGTTTCGGGAACCTTTTTCTCGGGACTTGACGGACGTTCCTCGGGTACGTCCACGCAGTACGTCGGTAAGGGCGGAACGAACGTTCCCGGCGAGCGAGTAGGAACTTGGCTCGATTGGGGTATGAGCGACCAGGCAAACGACTGGAAGGGAACTTACAATTTAAACACAGAGGGCGGAGCAGGCGGCTCTGGTAACTATCGAGGCGGAGCAGGCGGTGCAGGCTTTTGCGGTGGCTCGGGCGGAGTTATGTCGAGCGTCATACTTGCCAACAATGTTGGCGGTGGCGGTGGCGGCTCGTCATTCGTTTCATCTGTTTTCTCTTATGAAGATCTCACCGACAGAGACGACAGCTTCCGTATAGGAAGAGAAAACGGCAAGGGCGGCGGTGAAATGCACCTTGTCTACCTTGACGAGCAGGACGACGATTATCTTAAGGATATGGACATTACGCTTGCACGTACACCTTACTTTTACGTAAGTGACATCAGTGCAACGGGTAAGGTTTGGAACAGTGAGACCGACGAGTATGAGGACAAGACCTATGCTATCGATTATCGCTTTGTGGAGTACGCAACGGATCCTGAGGTAATCGAGTTTATTATTGAGGGCGTATCTCTCGCTCCCGAAAAGGACGGAAACGGACGGGATCATCTCGATCTTATTTTGACCTTCCACCCGAAGGACGAGTTTGCGGGCGGTAATAACGTACCGCTGCTTAAGGACGACCTTATAGTTTGTACGCCTTCGGACACAAATTACGATGCGGTAGAACTGCCCTTAAAGAATTATTGCGGATACGTAAACGTTCCGCTGAATTTTGACGTGTCCCCCGTAAACCACACTCCTCAGGGACTTGACCCTGAGAACGTAAATCACAAGGTCACGTCGCTTTACAACGACCTTTACGCTTCGGTGCGTTCTCAGCCTGACGCGGATTGGAGATACAGATTTATCGAGACTATAGGGAATCACGTTGTTACCGATGAGAGTGGTGTTGAGATCACGACCGAGACAGTGTCTCCCGATGAGACGACTCGTTTCCCGATAAGTCTTACGGTAGTGCCAAAAGAGCCACCTGTCAAGAATTACGCAAGGTTAAGTGCGAGGGTGTACGAAAAGACCTTTGTGGGCGTTTCGGTCATTACTATCGCCGGTTCGGGAATGGATACACTTAACAGTAACGTTCTCGTATATAACAAGGCCCTTTCATTTGCGTTAGAGGAAGAGGCCTATACACTTACTCTTCACGTAAGTTCTGACTCGAGTGGATCTATTGCAGACAACAGTAAAATTCCAACGTTTAATTCTATAAGCTATGCCGACGGAACTCGCGAGAGTACCGTTACCATACCGATAACCGGTACTTATACCATAAGTATTAAGGGCGGCAATGGTGGAACGGGAGGTTCGGTTAATATGCTTGGTACCAAGGGTGGTGCCGGAGGTGCCGGAGGAAATATTACCGCTACCTACATTCTTAAGGCAGGAACAACCCTTAGATTCTTTGCGGGAGCAAATGCACACGACGCGTCTGCCGCTTATGCAGGAGCTGACGGAGGAGAAGCCTCGTACGTTGCAGTGCTTGACAGCGCGGCATCGGGACAGATAAAGTATTATCTTATGATCGCCTCAGGCGGAGGCGGCGGAGGCGGTGCTTACCTGTGGACCAAAGGTAAGGACGGAACAACTCCCACTCAAATTAGCAATTCCTATACGGGCAGCATCGAAAGCTACAACGGAGGAAAAGGCTCAAACGGTGGCTCGGGCGGCGGTGCAAGCGGAAGTGCTGTTTCTAACTTCGTTTACAACGGAACAGCCGACGAAAACGTAACCTACAGCACCTCGGGTACAGCATCGCTTTCGGGGGCGGGCGGCTCAGCAAGCCTTGTGTGTAAGTCTATAGGTGCGGGCGGAAACGGTAACAGCGAAAACCTCAAGAGCTATACCTTCGAAGCAGATATTGCAAAATACTTTGAGGTCAAGGACGTTTCGCTTAACGTAATAAAGGCTGAGAACGGTTCTTTGTCAAATAAGCAAATAAGTGAGGTCAAGGACGCAAACGGTGAGCTTTTGTATACAAGAGTCACCGCAACAGTAGAATTAGACCCCTATTTAATGGGTGAGAGCGAGATACTTAACGAGGGAATCGCCTCGTCGACGGGGGATTCCGATAATGACATCTATAAGGTCGAATACGACCTCAGTATTATTACCTCTCCACGTGAGGGATTCCTCGGCGGAAACGACGTTATGTTCCTCTACGCGAGCGGAGACAATCAGCTAAAGACAGGTATGAGGATCGCCCAAGAGGGAATGTCGGACTTTATAAACGTTGACGAGAGCAGAGTCAAGGACTACGCAAACGTAGATATTCCCGAGAGCATTATATCGTCAATTACTGCATTTGAGGTGCAGGATAAGGTTTATATTTACGGCGGAGAGCCCGTAATAAAAAATACACTTGTAAAAACACTTGAGGGCATGCCGACTCTTTCTGGCTGGCAGGCTGATTACGTACAGCTTGTAGATCCCCGTGAGGACACCACACCTCTCACACCCGATAAGACGACCGATTATGACGTGTCGGTGGGGGTTGCTCCTAAGTACAGCGATCCTTATGCTGATACTAAGGACGCCGTCTCAGCAAGACTTATCACTAAAACGGCTACCGTGCATACGGACGCAGAGGTAACCTTTGAGTTTGAGGGAGTTGAGCTTGTAGACCTTCAGCCTAATGCTGAGGGAAAATACCTTATCGAGTTCAGCGAGGCAGGATACGCTGCCGCCGACTATAATTTCAAGATAAAAACTGAAGATTTAGGTGAGGAGCATCACCATCACTTGCCGAGCGAGATAAGTATAACGGTTGGGGACACCCTTCTTTCTGTGGGTGACGGATACGAATATAATCGTATTGATGACGACAATGCAACGGTAAGTATTTTTGCAAACAAGATAAACGGAAACGTAACAGTAAGGGTTATTGCTTGTCACGAATTTGTAACTCTTTATTACGTGTACCAAAATGAGCCGGAGAGTAATGAGTCAACTACGCTCGAGCTTCAGCGCCATTTTGGCGAAGCTATCAATATAGAGGCGGATTTCGTGGGAGCAGGAAAAACTCTCCCAAAAGATGATTACGAGCATTACGACCTCGTTTGGGATTACGGCCTTGAGGACGGTGCGGTTCTCGAAACTATGCCAAAGCAAAACGTTTGGATAATTGGAACTTACGTACCCAAGACCTATGAAATAACGGTAGATTATAAGTACGAAAACGGTGATAAGGCTGCCGATAGTGTTACAAAAGAGGTAAGCTATAACAGTGAATATCATATCACCTCGCCTATAATCGAGGGATTTTCTCCCGATAAAACGACCGTCAGCGGTCTGGCAACGAGAAATGAGACCTTCGAGGTAATCTACTCCTCGACCGAGGGACAGCTTAGAATAGTGTGTCTCTATAAAGATAGCGGCGAGGTCATAACCGACCTTAGCGACGCATATTTCACCGACGGAGAGTATACCGTTACTCTTGCGACGGGAAGAGAATATAATGTTACGATGCCGACACTTGCAGGGTTCGTGCCCGACAGGGATACCGTCTCGGGAACGATGACGGCGGCAGGTATTACTGTTTACGTATATTACGGTGCAGAGACTTACACAGTCACCTTTGACGATGGAGTCGACGCGACCGAGAACGTCACAAAGCAGGTAAAATACGGCGAGACCTACGGCTACAATGCCGAGACGGGTACGTATGACGGTCTTCCCACACCTATCAGGGTCGGATATCAGTTCGAAGGCTGGGCGTTTAACAACAGAGCAGTTGACGAAAACACCACCGTAAATGCAACGAGTGACCACACGCTTGTGGCAAGATGGAAGGCTATGACATTCACTCTTACCGTCAACTACAAGAAGGACGATGGAACAGAGGCGTATGCAAGTCTTACGCGTGTTCTTGATTTTGAGTCCACGTACTCGTTTGATTCGCCAAGTATAAGAGGATATACCCCCGATATTGCAACGGTTTCGGGAAGTGTACCCGCACAGAATACGGTAGTTACTGTAACTTATAACAGAAATACATATACTGTTACAGTACAGTTCCTTTATTCTAACAATTCAAAGGATGCATCTCCCGCAGTACAGCTTTCCCTCAAGCACGGTGATACCTATGAGGTAGACGTTCCGCAAATAAGCGGTTATTATACAAGTAACGACGGGGAAACTGTTACGGGAACGGTAGATGCGGCAAACGTCGATATAGTTATTTACTACTATAAGGATGAGCCCAAAATGAACTTTACCGTTAGCTGGTCGGGTATGAACTTTATGTACAATAAGGGCACGTGGAATCCCGAAAAGCTTGACTACGAGGGTGGATATTTTATCCCCGTTGATGACAGTAATAAGGTAACGGTAAAGAATGAGGCAACGTCAAATGTCCAGATAGTTGCTGAAATCAACTTTACACCTGCAAGTGAGTATGATACCGTTGATGGATACTTTACTGCATCGAATCAATCGACTGCCGAGAAGATAACGTCAATGAGTATTGCCGTGGGAAAAGAAAAAACGGCATATCTCCACCTTGACGGTGAGCTTGATGAGAGAAATATTCCCCAAAACTTTACTATAGGCACCTGTACCGTAACGGTACGAGGCGGCTGATAATGTGAAAGGAGAAAGGCTATGGCCGGATTTAGTCACGTATTCAGACAGGATTACGATAAGCGAGTCAAAGTCGGCAACGAGTACGTATTTTGCTACTCAAAGAAAAAGCTGAAGGAGCTTTATCCCGAAAACGATTACAATCTTTCGGGTGAGGCGAGAAAGGGAACGGCAAAAAGCCAGGAGTCCTTTGATGCAAGGCAGGCAAAGAAGCTTGCAAGGCTCAAGGAGAAGGGACTTAAGGAGTCTGACGTTGAGACTTTAAAGATCGGTGATCTTAAGATAGGAAACAGTGTTCTCAGCGTCTATCCCGAGGGAACTAATAATAAGATTTTAGGGAAGACCGACGGCTTCGTCTGCGTTTCCGAGGGCAACTTTATAGCTCTCCACGCAAGCCGTGTACCGTTCCTTGCAATCATTTTTTCAATGTCAGCGGCAATAATAGGTGCAACCTTACTTACGGTGAGCCTTTTAATGAATCCCGCTCCCCCCGAAATTGTTGAGCCCGATAATCCTTTGCCTGTTGTTGATCCGCTGGCAAGGCCTATGGAGGATGATGATAGTGAGAAGATATCGTCTGAAAAAGGTGGAGGGTCTATAACTATAGCATTTAGAGGTCCTATATACGTGTACCTTGATCAAAATATAGCAACACTTACATATGGAAACCCCAATGCGTCAAATCAAGATGTTGTTGTTGAAATTTATCTTAAAGATGAAGGCAACGAGTATTTTCTCGGGCGTTCCGGTCGAGTACCTTCCGGTAGTGCTCTTTCACAAATATCAATAGCTGACCGCGAAGCAGGAATTGCTACTGGGTATTACAAGGCTAAACTTTATTTTCATGCCTACGAACCCAATACAGGTGACAAAGCCATTGTTGTTTCAAGTGTCAACGATGTTGATTTGATTGTAGTACAATAAATCGTATATTGCAAAGGTGATAAAAACATCTTTGTGAAAATAATTAATTTTTTTATAAAGAAAGGAAAAAAAACATGAAAAAACTTTTAGCAATTACCCTGGCGTGCCTTATGATGCTTACTCTCTGTGCGAGTGTTTCCGCAGCGGATGGTGATGTAAATGTCACTGTAACAATCGAAGACGTTGTGCCTATTCTTATGACCGAAGTATCTTGGGACAGCTTTGATTTTACCTATACCTTCAAGGAAACTTGGACAGAAGGTTCGTTTGAAGTTGGTTATGACGAAGTGGGATGGAATAAACCGAGTGCTACTGTTACCGTTGCAAACAAGTCCGCTGGTGATGTAAACGTAAAGATATCTTACGAACCCAAAGGTGATGTTGAGCTTCCCGGAACAGTTGATTTCGCTATGACGGCTGTTAATCAGGATCTTTCGACTGCTGAAGGCAGATCTGAATTTGATTCGGTTTCTGCTACCTTAACTGTATCCGGTGTACCTACGGTAGATTCTGCTGATACATTTAATTCAACTTTGGTTGGAAATGTTGTTGTAGAAATTGTAGAAAAGTGGTAATATCAACTAAAACAACAAGCACACGGCAAAAGCCGTGTGCTTGTGACTTAAAAATCTTTTTCTCGGAGTGCGTATGGATAAGCAACAGAAAATTACAATTTTAATATTTGGTGCAGTTTTGCTTCTTGCACTTATAGTGCTTTTCTCGGTGCTTTTCGGCAGAGAAAGAGAGATTCAAGTGCTTGAGTTTGAGGTACCGCCCTTTGAGGAGAATGCTATTTTTGGCAAGCCTTATGTTGAGGCAAGTCTTTCCTACCGTGATATTGACGTAAACGGCAACTTTGTCTTTTCTCTTTGCGGAATGCCAAGGGTTGAGGACGGAGAGCTTGTCTTGTACTTCTCGTCAAACGAGAAGAACGTACCTTGGCTGCTTATAAAGGTCTATGACACTGACGGAAACGAGATAGGAAAAAGCGGAATGCTTCGTGCGGGTGAATACGTAAGAAGCGTGACTCTTTCCACTGTCCCTGAGGACTCGGAGGTGAGAGTGAAGATAGTCTCATACGAGCCTGACACCTACTACAGCATGGGCACCGCCTCTGCAACACTTGAATTTAGTAAATAATAGAATACGTCTATAAATCTCCCATTTGCAGATAATAGAAATCGTAAATGGGGGATTTTTATATCTTGCACCGTTCGATGTTGGAATGATGTTGATTGTTGTGATTTTAGTTACCCTGTCATATGATTCGCTTTTGATATATTTGGAGAAACATTACGATTTGGATCGTAATGAACTTGAAAAAATAAAAAGTAATTATCTATAATTGAGATAAGTATAAATCTTTCCCATTTGCAGATACTAACAGTACAAATCTGTAAATCAAGGGAGATTAAGCGTGAAAGCCCTAATTTTGAGATATATGTAGCACAAATTCTTTCACGCTGCTCTGCACAAGTGCAGAGCTGTTAATAAAAAGGAGATTTATACAAATGAAAGCAACAGGAATTGTAAGAAGAATCGACGACCTCGGACGTGTTGTCATTCCCAAAGAGATAAGAAGAACCATGCGTATCCGAGAGGGCGACCCTCTTGAAATATATACCGATAGAGAGGGAGAGGTCATCTTTAAAAAATATTCACCTATTGGCGAGCTTGCGTCTTTTGCGGCACAGTATGCGGAGACGCTTCACAAGACTGCTAATATGTCGGTAATAATCAGCGACCGCGATGCGGTTATTGCTTGTGCGGGTGTGCCTAAAAAGGAATACAACGATAAGCATTTGTCAGCTGAGCTTGAAGAAATTATCGAGTCTCGCGGTCTTTACACTTGGCACGAGGGAAGTGACAGGATTCCCGTCATAATTGATGGAACTTCTCACTTTGTTAGCTGTGCTATGCCTATAATCAGCGAGGGTGACGTTGTGGGTTGTGTTGCGGCTCTTTGCGACAGCTCGGGCAATGACCGTGCACGCGACAGCGTGGGTGTTGAGATTGAGTCAAAGCTCATTCTTACCGCATCTTCCTTTCTCGGTAAACAGCTCGAAAGTTAAAATATTAAAAAACAAACAGCCTTTGTATCGTGCGATACGGGGCTGTTTTCGTTGTTAATCAAATTGGTATTTATGGGTGTTGTTTTATGCGGGGGCAGGTGTTTTTTGAAAAAACCACCCGCCCCCGCACCCCCACTCTTAAAAACTTTTTTAACCCTTTTATTACATAATTTAGAGTTTTCGTTTCTACGCAAAGTCTCTTAAAACCGAGCAATAGCAAGGCGTAATCTCTCCGTAGAAGCATAAGCGTAGTTCTTTTTTTAAAATGGTTTGAAAAGTTTTTTGTGGAAGGGGGTGCGGGGGAAGAGACGGCTTCGTCGTGACGAAGCTATTTTCCTAAAAAAGGCGGTTCCCCCGCATTTACATAAACACACCCATAAATTACCTAAAGGTAGAAACTTCGTTTGCAAAATTTGAAGATTTATTATTGAGAATATATTTATTATAATAATTTTTGTACTCGTCTATATATGACAATTTTTTCAAAAAGCTCGTGCTACAATTAGGACAAGCTTAGCTTGGGAGGTAAAAAATGATAATCAAAAAGGGATGTAATTTTGAAAGTGAATATGAAGACGGCACGCTTCGTGTTTCTCTTATCGGCGAGATAGACCATCACAGTGCCGTCTCGGTACGCACCGCAATTGACGAGAAGATATACTCGCTTCGTCCTCGAAAAATGATAATGGACCTATCGAAAATTGATTTTATGGACAGTTCGGGGCTTGGTCTTATTATGGGAAGATATGCCCTCATAGGAAAGCTTGGCGGTGACTTCTGTATAAGCGAGCCAAGCGACAGGGTAATGAGAGTCTTTGAGCTTTCAGGGCTCGGCAGGATAATCAAAATCGAAAAGAGCGGCAAATAAAGAAAGGGGAAACAAAATGAAAACTAAAACCGAAAAGAGTGTTACTATCAAGGACGTATCTTCGAAAAAAACGGTCAATGAGATAAAGATAAAGCTTCCGTCACTGTCGGTAAACGAGGGGGTGGCACGAGCCGTTTGTGCGGCATTTTGTGCCCAGCTCGATCCTACCTCGACCGAAATTGCTGACGTAAAATGTGCCGTCTCCGAGGCGGTTACGAACTGTATCGTTCACGCCTACAAGGATACTGTGGGAATTATTTACATAACGGTAAGGCTTTGCGAGGGTAGAATTGCACGGATAGACATTCGCGACAGAGGCTGCGGAATTGAGGACGTGACGCTTGCCCGTCAGCCTCTTTTTACGACTGATGCCGAAAACGAGCGAAGCGGAATGGGATTTACCGTAATGGAGAGCTTTTGCGACCGTGTAAAGGTCACCTCAAAAAGCGGGGTTGGCACTACCGTGACGCTTATTAAGCAATTCGCAGGGAAATAAAGGAGTCTTAAAATATGTGCACAGAGCCACTAAAGCGTGAATTTGAGAACAACAGTGAGCTCATTTATATCGCACAGTCCGACGATGAGGAGCGGGCACTCGCCGCCACCGAGGAGCTGATTGAAGCAAACCGAGGGCTTGTAAGAAGTATAGCCCTTCGTTTTCGTGACAGAGGTGTGGAATTCGAGGACCTTATGCAGATAGGCACTATCGGTATGCTAAAGGCAATAAGAAGCTTTGATCTATCAATGGGCACCGCCTTTTCGACCTATGCCGTACCGCTCATTTTCGGTGAGATAAGGCGGTATATACGTGACGAAGGGCCTATAAAGGTTGGCAGATATTACAAAAAGCTCGGAGCTATGCTTATGAACGAGAGGAACAGGATCCTATCCGAAGAGGGAAGGGAGGCTCACATCGAGGAGCTTGCAAGACTTTGCTCGGTGAGTGTCGAGGAGGCGGCAACCGCTATTGACGCTACCTCGCCTGTAGTCTCGCTTTACGATAACGTCTACGGTGAAGAGGGAATGACGCTCGAAAACACTATCCCCGACCTTGAGGCGTCGAGTGATATGGAAAGACTTTTCGACCGCATCGCACTCGGTCAGGCAATTAAGAAAATGCCAGAGCTTTGGCAGAAAATAGTCCTGCTTCGATATTACCGAGATATGACGCAGACCGAAACTGCCACAAACCTCGGTCTCAGTCAGGTAAAGGTCTCGCGTGAGGAGAAAAAGATATTCGATTTTTTGCGTTCGGAGATGCTCAGATAATTTTTTGTTATTTTATTGACCTTTTGGACTTAAAGTGATATAATTCTATTTGTAAAAACTTTATGGAAGAAGGAATAATAATGACAAAGATCGATATAATCTCGGGCTTCCTCGGTGCAGGAAAGACCACTCTTATTAACAAGCTTATCAAAGAGGGATACAAGGGAGAAAAGCTCGTTCTTATTGAAAACGAATTTGGTGACATCGGCATTGACGGCGGATTTTTGCAGGACGCGGGAATAAATATAACCGAAATGAATTCGGGCTGTATTTGTTGCTCACTTGTAGGTGACTTTGGCAATGCACTTCGCAAGGTCATTCGTGAGTATCACCCCGACCGTGTGCTTATCGAGCCCTCGGGTGTAGGTAAGCTCAGCGACGTTATGAAGGCTGTTCGAGGCGTTGAGACCGACGAGGTTAAGCTCAACTGCCACACAGTCGTTGTCGATGCGGGCAAATGCAAGATGTATATGAAGAACTTTGGCGAGTTCTTTAACGACCAGATAGAGCACGCAAGCTGTATCATATTCAGCCATGCGGACAAGGTCAGCGAGGACAAGCTTCACGAGGCAGTAAAACTTGTGCGTGAGCATAACGAGACGGCAAGAATCATCAGCACCGCTTGGGCGGAGCTTGATGCCGCACAGATGCTTTATACGATGGAGGGGGCGAATTCTATCGAAGAGGAGCTTCACGAGATGCTTGAGCATCATCACGAGCACCACCATCACCATCATCATCATGAGGGCGAAGAGTGCCACTGTCACGATCACGAGCACGAGGAGCACCATCACCATCACCACGACGGTGAGGAGTGTCACTGTCACGATCACGAGCACGAGGAGCACCATCACCATCATCATGAGGGCGAAGAGTGCCATCACCATCACCACGAGGGCGAAGAGTGCCACTGCCACGACCACGAGCACGAGGAGCACCATCACCACGACGGTGAGGAGTGCCACTGCCACGACCACGAGCACGGACATCACCATCACCACCACGCTGACGAGGTATTCACAAGCTGGGGCAGAGAGACTGTCAAGGCGTACAACATAGACGGAATGAAGACTATACTTTCGGCACTTTCAGACGAAGAAAAGTACGGAACTGTGCTTCGTGCGAAGGGAATCGTCAAGTGCGAATGCGGCAAGTGGATCCACTTCGACTACGTTCCCGGTGAGCCGGACGTTCGCACGGGCTCTGCCGCTGTAATAGGTAAGATATGCGTTATCGGTGCAAACCTCAACGAAAGTGCCGTAGCTGAGCTTTTCGGTGTCAACTGATGGGGGTAGGCTATGAGTAACAAGAAAATTCCCGTATATCTTTTCTGCGGTTTTCTTGAGGGCGGAAAGACCTCGCTTATTCAGGAGTCGCTTGAGGACGCAAGATTTAACACGGGCGAAAAAACTCTCGTCATTCTCTGCGAAGAGGGTGAGGTAGAGCTTGATCCCACAAAGTTCTGGGGACAAAACGTAAGTCTTAAAATAATCGACGACAAATCGAAGCTCACACGTGAAAACCTTACCGATATGACAAAGGGACGCATACTCGACAGAATAATTATCGAGTATAACGGAATGTGGCTTATGAACGAGCTTTACGAGGCTATGCCCGACAACTGGGCAATTTATCAGAACGTCACCCTTTGCGATGCCAAGAGCTTTCTTAGCTACAACGCAAATATGCGTCAGCTCACCTACGATAAGATATGCGGCTCGGAGATGGTCGTGCTTAACCGCACGCCCGACGACATCAACAAAGACGAGATTCACAAGGTGATAAGAGGAATTTCGAGACGAGCGGCAATAGTTTACGATTATCCCGACGGACACGTTGAGTATGACGACATGGAGGACCCGCTTCCTTTTGATATGAATGCAGAGAAAATCGAAATTGCCGACGGTGACTATGCCGTTTGGTACAGAGACCTTTCGGAGAATATGAAGGCTTATGACGGCAAGGAAGTAAAATTCAAGGCACTTCTTGCGAAGAACAGCCGAGTAGAGAAGAATATCCTTCTCGGTGGCAGACACGTTATGACGTGTTGCGTTGACGATATACAGTTCTGCGGACTTGCGTGTGTCTTCAAAAATGCTCCCGCACTCGATACGGGTGACTGGGCAATAATTGAGGGCAAGATAAAGGTTGAGAAAAACAAGCTTTATCGCACCGAAGGCCCCGTTATCTACGTAAGCTCCTACTCACTCACAAGTGCCCCTCGTCAAGAGGTTGCGACCTTTTGATTTAAGATTAAACACGGCGGAGAGTTGTATCTCTGCCGTGTTTGTGGTATAATGGTGTGGGTGATGAAAATGGAAGAAATAAAGAATCGCAAAACTACTCGTTTGAGGGGTGCGGATTACAATCGTAACGGAGCCGTTTTTTTAACGATATGTACAAAAGAAAGACGTTGCATACTTTCTCGCATTGTAGGGACCGGCGTCCCCGACGGTCCGTACGACGTTGAATTATTGCCATACGGAAAAATTGCAGATAAATATATAAATCAATTAAATGATTTTTATGATGATCTTTCGGTAGAAAGTTATGTGATTATGCTAATCATATTCATATTTTATTGTGGGTTAAAGGCAATGAAAATGGACCGTCGGGGACGCCGGTCCCTACAACGGAGCAAAACACTATCCCTGCGAGATTTTTGTCAACGTTCAAACGTTTTTGCAACAAAGAATACGGAAAAAAATATTTGGCAATACCGTTCAAATGACCACATTATTCGCAACCGCGAGGATTACGAGGAGCATCTTCGGTATATCCACGAAAATCCTATGCGGTGGTTTTATGACGAATTATATGCAGAAGAATAACAAAAAAGGAACCGTTTCGGTGCGGTTCCTTTTTGCTTTGTGTTTAGGTATTGCCGAGTCTTTCGTCCCAATAATATTTGAGAGCTTTGTTGATTTTTGAAATATTGAAGATGTCTTCGTTGTTTGTTTCTATGGTTACGTGATCACCAAGTTCTACGGTGTTTCCAATGTAATTTTTCGCATCTTCTGGTGAACAATATTTATTTCCATCATATTTTTTTATGAAATCTTTATATTCTTGACGGCTATCGAAGGTCTTTTTTGGATATTCCTCTTCGCTTTTGCATCTGTCCCAGTAATGTTTAGCTAGGGATTCAGCATGATCTTCAAGATATTCTTGCAAATTATCTATAATATAACTATCGAAAGAGTCCAATCTGACAAGATAATAATGATTTAAAGTGCCACCAACTCTATTTTCACCTTGAAGTTTGACAATAATGCAATTGAAGGTTCCTACGCCCATTATTTCCTCTAATCGGCTTATATTTAACGAAAAACGTTTGGCAAGAGAGGTTTCATCAAATTTTTCGTAATCCCCTACTTCCATTAGTTTAACACCGGCAGGTTCATAGAAGTCTGCCGATATTTTCTTTAAAGCTTCAAACAGCAGCAATTCTTTTTCCGTTAATAGTTCAATCGGTGTTTTCTCTACCTCAACAAGCTCTTCGTTTCCACAAGCGGATAATATAGAAACACTCAAAAAGACGACGAGAATAAGACTTATTGTTGACAACAGTTTGTGTTGTTTTCTGCTTTCAAGTAAGTTGTTTGTTTTCATTTTTTGTTTTCCTTTCTTTTTCGGGTTTTAGTGCATCAACAGGTATTCTCCAAGGGCTGCCTTTTTTATCTTGTTCTGCACCCGGAATTTTTCCTTCTCTACACCACTTTGTAATTTGCGATTGGGGACAATCCCACAGTTCAGCCATAATCTTTGTTCCAACGAAATCTCCCATAAAAACTCCTTTAAATTAAAAAAGTGCGTACGACCGAGGTCGCACGCACCGAAAAACGCCAGCCTCGAATCGTCGCCAAACAAATTCAATTTCCCAATAAGAATACGGAAAAAACAGGCATAGCATTTTTACCTAAAATAAAAACACGTATCCCCTTGGGAAATTAGTATTGAATTTGTTTGGCACTTTTATTCTATCACAAAAAAATAACCTTGTAAACACTTTTTTATCAATTTTTGAAAATGTACTATTTTATGTCTTTTCCTCAATTTTTTCTCTCGTATTTTGCTTTCGCTTTTGAAAACAATAATAGCAGACATCAAAATAAAAAGGGGAAAAGACTATGAAAAAGATAATAAAAAAGACGGTAATAACTTTGTTTTCAGCTTTGCTTATATTCTCAATGGCTACCGTTTCTGCCTTTGCCGAGGCGGGGAGCTGGTACACCAAGAGAAATAAGGAGCATAAGCAGCCCACACTTGATTCCTCACAAGAGATAATCGAGAAATACGGCGGTTATTACGTTGATAAAAAGCACGCAGAGAGTGATGAGGATAAGGTGGTCTATCTGACCTTTGATGCGGGATACGAGAACGGAAACATCGAAAAAATTCTCGATACTCTAAAAGAGGAAGACGTAAAAGGTGCATTCTTTATTCTTGAAAACCTTATAATCAGGAATCCCGAGCTTGTCGGTCGAATGGCAGACGAAGGGCATACGGTCTGCAATCATACCGCAAAACACAAGGATATGACGAAGGTAGAGAAATTTGAAGAGTTTCGGGCGGAGCTTTCGTCACTCGAAGCTCTTTACACCGAGAAAACGGGCAAGACTATGGCAAAATTCTACCGTCCACCCGAAGGAAGATATGATGAGAAATCTCTCGGATTTGCAAACGAGCTTGGATATAAGACGATATTCTGGAGTCTTGCTTATGCCGATTGGGACAACAACAATCAGCCAAGTGCACAGGGGGCTATGAAAATACTCCTTGATAATATTCACAACGGTGCAGTGATACTCCTTCACCCCACGTCGAGCACAAACGCCGAGATATTGCCTCGACTAATATCTGCTCTCAGGGCAGAGGGTTATCGCTTCGGAACGCTCGATGAGCTTGTGAGCGAAAAGGCATAAATGAATGAAACGAAGGTTATTTGTGCTGTTTGTCACCTTTGTTGTGTTACTATTCTCGCAAAACACAAGGGCGGGAGCCAAGGCGGCAAACGTTTATCACAAGATAGAGACGGACAATAGCGAAAAAAAGATAGCTCTTACCTTTGACGATGGTCCTCACCCGAGAATTACGAGGGAGATAATCTCAATTCTAAAGGAATACGGCGTTACGGCAACCTTTTTCGTAATAGGTCAGAATGCCGACAATTATCCCGACACGATGAAGCTTCTTTCAGAGTCGGGATATGAGATTGGCAACCACACCTATTCACACAAAAATCTTAAAAAGATGAGTGAGGACGAGGTCGTAGAGGAATTTAGAAGATGCAATGAAACACTCTTGAAATTCGGTGTCGAGCCGAATCTTATGCGTCCGCCCGAGGGATTTTTCACGGACGACGTAATAAAAGTGAGCAGTACTATGGAGTACGATATTATTCTATGGAGTATCGATACTCGCGATTGGGCACACACGCCATCTGAGTGTATCGTTAAAAACGTGCTTGAAAACGCAAAGAGCGGAGATATAATTCTTATGCACGATTACCTTTCGGGATATGGCGGAACGTGTGAGGCACTTCGTATTATAATTCCCGAGCTTGCCCATAGAGGATTCGAGTTTGTTACGGTAAGTGAGCTTATAGGCGAAAATGCGTGATTTTTTGAGGCGAAGCCTTTTGGCTTCGCCTCTTTTTGTTAAAAACTATGTACAAATTTGTAATTTTGTGTTATAATGTATCTGTATATTTATGTTTAGAGGATACTTATATGGAAAAAAAGTATAACAATAATAAAAATAGGGGCTACCGCAACGATAACAATGGGGCGGGAAAAAGACCTCAGTATAAAAGCAGGGCTTTCGAGCGTGAGGCAGACGTACCCGAAGAGGGGCTCGTTGTAGGCAGAAACGCTGTGCGTGAGCTTCTTAAGAGTGACCGTGACATTGATAAGATATTCGTGCAGAGAGGTGAGCGAGAGGGCTCTATCGTAGTCCTTGTGGCAGAGGCAACTGCAAAGCATATTCCTCTTGTCGAGGTTGACCGCGTAAAGCTTGACAGTATGACGGGCGGAGCTAACCATCAGGGAATAGTCGCTATGGCGGCACAAAAGGAATACTGTACTGTCGAGGACATTCTCGAAATTGCCGAGGAGCGAGGTGAAAAGCCCTTTATCGTTATTTCCGACGGAATTACAGACCCTCACAATCTCGGTGCACTCATAAGATGTGCTGAGGGTGCGGGTGCACACGGAATCATAATTCCCAAAAGACGTGCGGTGGGCATTACCTCTGCAGTTTCAAAATCGTCTGCGGGAGCTATAGAGCATATGGCGATAGCAAAGGTGTCGAATATTGCCGCAACGGTTGAGCTTCTTAAAAAGAAGGGCGTCTGGGTATTTGCCGCTGAGGCGGGAGGAGACGCTTACTACGATACCGATTTTAACTGTGCCGCGGCGATAGTTCTCGGCAGTGAGGGCGACGGTGTTTCCCAAATAGTAAAGGAAAAATCCGATTATATCGTGTCTATCCCTATGTACGGAAAGGTCAATTCGCTAAACGTCTCAACTGCGGCGGCTGTCATTCTTTCCGAGGTCGCAAGACAGCAGAAATCGGGAAAATAAGAGCTTTACTTATAAAATAATTTCGATGGAAGGAGAGGACAATGGATAAGGAAAAGAACAACGATATTGAAAATAATATTGACGATATCCTGAAGCATCTTAAAGAAAAGTATGAAAATCAAGATGTTCCATTAGCTGATACCGAGACCTTTGAAGAGGATAATAGCGGGGAAATGAGCCTCGATGAAATAAACGAATTACTTAAAAACAAGTATAAGAGCAGTACTAAAGGCTCGTCAAAGCCGACAAAGAGCGAATACGCTATCGACGAGGATCTTATGTCGGAGTTTATAGAGGAAGCTGAGGCGTCAGAGCTTGTCGAAGAGAGCATTGATGAAAAAGAGGTGACTTTCGATGAGGAGCCTTTGCAGGAAGAAAAGGTAGAAAAAGAAGCCGAAGAGACGGAAGAGGATACCGAAGAAGATGCTTCTGAGTCTGAGATAGTTGAGATAGTAATTCCGATAATTGATGCCGTAAGCGGTGCAGAGCCTCTCGCTTTAGAGACAGAGGAGGACGGAGAGGACTTCGGAGACGACGGTGAGTCCGATGATTTCTTCGGTGAGGAAAGCTCCGAGAATTCATTTGTTTGCTTTGCCGATGACGAGGTGAACGATGAGGATATATTCCTCGAAGAAGAGGAAGACGAGGAGATATTCGTCGAGGACGAATACGAAAATGAGACCGATTTTGAGTCGCTTGACGAAGTAAGTGTCGAAAACGAAGCTCGCGAGGTCAAAAAAGAGGAAGAGTCAGACGACCTTCCCTGGTACACTGACGAAGAGCTTTCGGTAGGTGCAAATAATGTGTCGCCAGCGGTGATTGAAGAACAAAAAGAGGACGAAGAGGTCGAAGCACTTGAGTCCGCTACGATAATACTTCCGCTTGACGAGGACGAGATAAACGTTGACGAGGATGCCCCCGATGAATTTGAGAGGGCACTTGACGAGGAGCTTGAGTCTGAGGAAGAGGAAAAGGTTACGGTTGAAGCTGAGGTTGAGGTCGAAAATGTTGTTTTAGAGGACTTGACCGACCTTGACGAAGAGAGCTCGACAAACGAAGACGAAGTACAAGAAATGTCTCTTGAAGAGGAAAAAGAGGAAGAAAAGCCTGCATATTCTTTGTTTGGCGACAAAAAGCAGGACACTCAGGAGAGTGTGACCGATGACGCTGACTCGGTGAGCTTTTACAAAACGATTATTGCCGCGAGGACCGAAAGAGAGCTTCAGTACGGCTATCCAATTACCGAGCCCAGCAATCTTGCAGACGTATACGAGGGAGACTTTAAGGCATCTGACATCGAGCCCGTAGACCGTGCGTTTGACGAGATATCTATTGATAATATACCCGAAAGCGAAAACGTCAAGGATGAGGAAGCCTTTACTAAAAGCGAGATTCCTGCCAAAATCGGTGCAGACGTAGCTGAGGAAAAAGTCGAGGACGATTACTACAATTCTTCAGAGCTTTCTGTTGAGGACGAGACAAAGTCGGGAGACGAAGAATTCCACCCCATAATAGAATTTGAGCAGGATACGGGGGACGACGGAGAGGTCGAGGAGAAGGAGCTATCAAAGATAGTAAGACTCTTAAAGCGAATTTGTATGTTTGCGTTGCCGCTTCTTATTCTTTGGCTTGAGATGATGCCGATACTCGGCATCGTTCCCGAGGGATTTCTCGATTACGAATCCTTCCGTGCGGCGTACATACTAATAGACGCACAGCTTCTTATATTTATGGCGGCACTCAATTACGAAAAGCTGCTTGACGGATTGAAGAAGATTCTAAGCCCTGCCGCAAACTTTTATTCGGTACTGTCGATGACGGTAATCGCAACATTTCTTGGCAGTATTCTGTCTTGCTTCTGTATGACAGACGACGTGCCGAGACTGTTTAATTTCATAAGTGCACTCTATCTTCTCGTGTCTTACGTGCTTGAGCATTTTGAAAGACGCCGCAGAAAAGAGGGAACAGAGATGCTCGAAAAGGGCGAGGGAGTGTTTACCATACATCGCTCACAGGGAAAAAATTCTGCCGCCGAAAAGATGTATGCGGGCGGAGTTGATCCCGATAAGAGTATTTTTGAGATAGCTGAAGTTGAGTCCGAAAGCTACTATCCTGCCTTTTCGCGTGAGAAGGTCGAGAAAAACAAGAATTTTTCAAACGGCTTGATAATAGGAGCAATAACTCCCGCAATAATCTTCGGTATTATTATGGCGGTAGTTGCAATAGTCTTTGAAAGAGGAATTTATACGGCATTTAATGCATTTACCTTCGCGGTGGTTGCGACCTCGCCCGTTTCGGCAATGGTTGCATACTATCTGCCCCTTCTCATTTCGCACAAGCGTCTTTCTGTACGCGGTTGCGTAATTGCGGGATACGAGAGTGCCTCTGAGCTTTCAGACTGTGACGCACTTATCTTTAACGACACACACTTGTTTAAGGAATGTGACGCGAAGGAAGCGGGAATCAAGCTCTTTTGCGATGAGTCGAAAACGCGTGAGCTTTTCGTCTCTCTCGCGTGTGCTTATGCGAAAATTGGCGGGCCGATGAAAAACACCTTTTCGTCAGTGCTTGGCAGCGAGTCGCATAAGGTAAGTATGATAAGAATAACCCGAAACGGATTTGAGGCGGTCATTGACAACAAGAACAATCTTATTGTGGGAAGTGCGGAATATCTCGGTCGTTACGGAATATACGTTGAGGGGGCACTTGACAACAAAGAGGCGGGCGTTATATACGTTGCTCTCAATTCGGTGCTTAGTGCAAAGATAAGCGTCTTTTACAGAACTCAGCCCTTGTTTGAGGCTCTTCTCGAAATACTTGACGAGTACGGTGTTCGTGCTGTTATAGAGACGTATGATCCTATGATAACGGGAAAATACGTGGCAAAAGCGAGAGACGCATTCCTAAGCCCGGTAAGCGTCGTTCACAAGAACATAAACGATTATAAGGCAGACAGCAAGGCAAAGCTTCCGCTTTCAAGATTCGGTGCGTTTGCTACCGCGTCAAGACTTAAGCTCGTTGAGCTTATTTGCTTCTGCAAGAGTCTTTGCAAGATACGAAAGATAAACAACGCTATACTTATAGGCTCGTATGCTTTTTCGGGACTGCTTTGTCTGTCCTTCGTGATAAACGGTGCTATTATGAGTGCAAATATGCTCTGGGTGCTTTTTTATCAGCTTGCACTTATGGGAATTTATGCTTTCTCGGCAATAAAGCTTCTTCCTTTGTCCTTTGAGGGAATGCAGGAAAAGAGGAAGAGAGAGGAACAAAGAAAACAAGAGAGAGAAAACAAAGAGAGATATGAATAAGATTTCAAGTACTATTCTTAAATCCGTGACCAAGCCCGGCAGATATGCGGGCGGTGAGTACGGACAAATAATAAAGGACAGGGAGAAAGTCAAGGCACGCTTTGCCTTCTGCTTTCCCGATACTTACGAGATAGGAATGTCAAACCTCGGTGTAAGAATACTCTACGGAGCACTTAACGCACACGAGGACATCTGGTGCGAGAGAGTTTACACTCCTTGGGTGGATATGCAGGAAAAGATGCGTGAGCATAATTTGCCCCTCACCGCAATTGAAAGCGGTGACGAGCTCTTAAGCTTTGATTTCGTCGGTTTTACGCTTCAGTACGAAATGAGCTATACCAACGTGCTCGCTATGCTCAATATGGCAAAAATTCCGCTTCGCACAAAGGACAGAGGTGAGGACGCCCCCATAATCATAGGCGGTGGACCTTGTGCCTACAACCCCGAGCCCGTTGCCGACTTCTTCGACCTTTTCAATATCGGAGAGGGTGAGGAGATGCTTCCCGAGATAGTAAGACTCTATATTAAGATGAAGGACGAGGGAAGATATACGAGAGCGGAATTTTTGCACGAGGCGGCAAGGACTATAAAGGGCGTTTACGTCCCCTCGCTTTATGACGTCAGCTACAACGAGGACGGTACGATACGTGCATACACTCCTGTTTATGACGATATTCCTACAAAAATAGAAAAAAGGATAATTGTCGATATGGACAAGGCATATTTTCCCGAAAAGGTGGTTATGCCTTACATCGAGACAGTACACGACCGTGTTATGCTCGAGGTCTATCGTGGCTGTATAAGAGGCTGTCGCTTCTGTCAGGCAGGTATTATCTACCGTCCTGTAAGAGAAAAGACGCCCGAGGTGCTTGACAAGCAGGCAAAGTGTCTCTTTGAATCAACGGGCTATGATGAGATTTCTCTTACCTCGCTTTCAATCAGTGACTATACTCAGCTCGAAGAGCTTACAAACAAGCTTCTTTGTTGGACGGACGATAAGATGATAAATCTTTCGTTGCCCTCACTCCGCGTCGATAGCTTTACAAAAGAGCTTATGGATAAGATAGCAACCGTTCGTTCTTCCTCGCTCACCTTCGCTCCCGAGGCGGGTACTCAGCGTCTGCGTGACGTAATAAACAAGAACGTCGCCGAGGACGACCTTTTGCGTGCGGTAAACGTGGCGTTTGAAGCGGGAAAGACGAGTGTTAAGCTTTACTTTATGGAAGGTCTCCCTACCGAGACCGACGAGGACCTTGCAGGAATTCCCGAGCTTGCGTCAAGCGTTCTTCGCACCTTCTATAAGTGTCCTACTCACAATAAGGCTAAAAAGCCACAGGTAACGATAAGCGTTTCTTGCTTTATCCCGAAGCCCTTTACCGCTTTTCAGTGGGAAGCTCAGGATACTATCGAGGAGCTTGAACGCAAGCAGGAATATATCGGCTCGAAGATAACTGACAGAAAGATAAGATATCAGCACCACGACGCAAAGGTCAGCCGTATTGAAGCAGTGCTTGCACGCGGTGACAGAAGACTGTCTGACGCACTCGAGCTTGCCTGTCGCGAGGGTTTTATGTTTGACGCTTGGGACGAGTATTTTGATTATGATAAATGGATATCAGTCCTTGAGAGAACGGGTGCAGATCCTGCTTTCTACGCTAACAGAGCGTTCGGACTTGACGAGACACTTCCTTGGGATATCATAGACTGTGGTGTAACTAAGGAATTTTTGCTCCGTGAGAGAGCTAAGGCATATGCCGAGAATACAACACCGAGCTGCCGTGAGAATTGCAGTGGCTGCGGTGCAAATAAGCTTGGGGGTGAACGCACGTGCTGTCCGAAAGCAAAACAGAAATAAAAACTAATGAAACGGTTGACGAAAACAAGGACAGATTCGTCGTTCGTCTCAAATTCGTAAAGGTCGGAAATCTTCAGTATATTTCCCACCTTGATCTTCAAAGAACCTTTAACAGAGTGATAAAACGCTCGGGTATTCCCGTGTGGTACACAAAGGGCTTTAATCCTCATATGAAGCTCGTTTTCTCATCGCCGCTTTCAATCGGCAGCGAGAGCATTTGCGAATATCTCGACCTTTCAATGCAGGGGGTTATCTCCTGTGAGGAAATTATGGAAAGACTCAATCGCGAGCTTACCGACGAGCTTCGCATAAAAGAGGCGTATATACCCGAAAGAAAGTTTGCTGATATAGCTTTTGCCGATTATAGCTGCGAAATATTTACCGAGGGGGCGGACGAAGAGCTTGCAAAGAAAATTGAAAAGCTTTTCTCGACCTCACCGCTGAATATGATAAAAAGCACGAAGGCAGGCGAGAAGGAGATCGATATTATTCCTCTTGTAAAAAAGCTTACGGCAAGGTTTGATGATGAGAAGGGAACTGTCGTTATTGCGGCGAGACTCTCTGCAACGCAGACGAATTTCCTCAATCCCGAAATGCTTATAACCGCAATGAAGCAAAAGCTTTCTATACTTTCGGGCGATCCATCTGTCGAGTGGTACAGGATTTTAAGAGAGGAGCTGCTTGACGAAAAAGAAAAGCATTTTGAATGATGTTTTTTATAATTTTTCGCATTTGAAATTCCTATAAAACAAGTGACGAAAAATATAATAAAAATAAAACTGAATACTTAAAAACAGATGCGTTTTTTCTAATCATTGTGTTTAAAAAAATAACGGGCTATCGTTTGCGAATGGTGTTGACAGGATTCGGTTTGTGTGACAAAAATTAAAACAAAAAGACCAAGCAATTTGTGAACAAGTCCGTTAAAAACGGACAATAGACAAAAACCCCCTTGATGTGGTAGAATTAATATACCATGTCAAGGGGGTAATTATATGCCAAGGAAATATACGAAGATCGAAGAACACGAGGAAGAAATAATCAAATTAAA
>JAFVSI010000012.1 GCA_017503865.1 Clostridia bacterium
ATATTTCATCTCAATATCCGCGTCCGAGCGGATATTGACGCTCTTTCCTCATCTTTGTTGAAATCCAATATATGAAAGTTTTGGGAGTCCAGAGACCTTTTTCAAAAGGTCTTTGGAAAATATCTTAACACAAACTAACACACCTACAAATACCAATTTATAGCTCGCAGAAGGCTCTTAAAATATTAAGTCCTACCTGTCCGCTCTTTTCGGGGTGGAACTGCATTCCGTATACGTTGCCTTTAGCAACTGCCGCCGTAAGCGGAGCACCGTACTCGGTATCGGCTATGACCGAACTCTCACACTCGGTTGCATAGTAGGAATGTACGAAATAAACACAATCTCCGTCTTTTATATACTTAAAGATCCCGTCACGCTCACCCTTTATGATAAGGGGATTCCAACCAATGTGCGGAATTTTAAGATTTTTCGGTATCACGTCGGATATAGGTCGCACCGAACCCTCAATAAGTCCGAGTCCTAAGTGCTCTCCAAACTCAAAGCTTCTCTCAAAGAGCATCTGCATACCGAGACAGATACCAAGCAAGGGCTTGCCCGACCTTACTTCCTCACAAATAACCTTGTCAAGTCCGCTTGCTCTGAGCTTTTCTGCCGCATCCTCAAACGCACCCACACCGGGAAGAAGAATCTTGTCGGCAGAGCGGATAACGCTCTCGTCACTTGTCACAACAACGTCAGCACCGATAAACTTAAATGAGCTGTGGAGCGAATAAAGATTGCCGACTCCGTAATCAATTATCGCTATCATTTGAGAACGCCTTTCGTTGATGGAATTTCATTCGCGTATCTCCCATCAATCGCAACAGCCGCCGAGAGTGCTCGTCCGAACGCCTTGAATGCCGCCTCAATTATGTGGTGAGTATTCGTACCCGCAAGCCAAACGAGGTGCAGGCAAATTCCCGAATTTCTCACAAAAGCGAGCATAAATTCCTCGACAAGCTCGGTATCAAATTCGCCCACCTTCTCTGCTGGAATATAGAGTCTGTACGAAAGGTGGTCACGTCCCGAAATATCTATTGCCGCCATTACGAGCGTCTCGTCCATAGGGAGCATAAAGCTGCCGTAACGAACGATTCCGCGACAGTCACCGAGGGATTCCGAGAACGCCTTACCGAGTGCGATACCGATATCCTCTACCGTGTGGTGATCGTCAACCTCGGTGTCGCCCACACACTTGACGTCAAGGTCAAAGCGACCGTGCTTTGCAAAAAGGGTGAGCATATGGTCAAGGAATCCACAGCCCGTATCAATATTGCTCTTTCCGCTTCCGTCAAGACAAAGCGACAGCTTTATGTCGGTCTCGGCGGTCTTTCTGTTTATCTTAGCCTCTCTCATTTTAATTCTCCCTTGCTTTTCAAAATATCCGATACGGCAGACACAAGTGCCTTCATATCGTCAAGAGTTCCTATTGTAATTCTGTTAAAATTCTTTATTCTCTCGCTCGTAAAGTGGCGAACGAGTATTCCTCTTTGACGAAGATCACTGTAAAGAGTTCCGCCGTCAATATCGTCACTCTCGGCAAAAATAAAGTTTGCCTTTGAGGGAAGGACCCTGAAGCCAAGCCCCTCAAGCTCAACCTTCGTAAATTCCCTGTTCTCCTCGATTATGCGGCAGTTGTTCATATAGTAGTCATTATCGCGGACAGCCGCAAGTCCTGCCGTCATAGTGAGACGGTTTATATTGTAGGGATTTGTCGAGTACTTTATCTTCTCAAGGTCGGCAATAATTTCCGAATTACCGATAGCAAAGCCAAGACGGGCACCCGCAAGCGAGCGGGATTTTGAATAGGTACAGCAAACGAGAAGATTGTCGTACTTCTTCGTGAGTCCAACACAGCTCTCACCGCCGAAATCAACGTAAGCCTCGTCAATGAGAACTATATTGTCAGAGTTTGACTTGAC
This sequence comes from Clostridia bacterium, assembly GCA_017503865.1. Taxonomy (GTDB): domain Bacteria; phylum Bacillota; class Clostridia; order Oscillospirales; family CAG-272; genus HGM12713. The sequence goes on from JAFVSI010000012.1 coordinate 1,923, forward strand.
TATCTCCTCGACCTCAGAAAGAGTGAGAGTCATACCCGTAGGGGCGTTGGGGTTTGCGATAACTACGTTTTTCTCTACCCCGACGTAATCCTTATAGTTTATCGAAAAATCCTCGCAGAGAGGTATCTGCTCATAGTTAAGCCCATAAAGGTCTGCATAGACCTTGTAAAAGCCGTAGCTGATGCTCGGGAACACGACGCCCTTTTTATCAAAGAAAGCCATAAAGCTGAAGTTAAGTATCTCATCGGAGCCGTTTGAGAGAAAAACGTTTTCCTTTTTTACTCCGTAAAGCTCGGCAAGAGCACTTTTAAGCTCACTTCCCTCGGGATCGGGATAAAGGCGGAGCTTTCCTACCTCATCAGCACTTATCGCGTCTACAACACCCTTTGAAGGGGGAAAAGGCGATTCGTTTGTATTGAGCTTTATATATTTCATATCCTTCGGCTGCTCACCCGGAGTGTACGCCTCAAGAGACTTGAATTTTTCGTTCAAAAAGCGACTCATAACGCTTAGTTTTTCTCCTTGTCATCAAATCTTATTACAGCACTCTTTGCGTGTGCGGTAAGTCCTTCCTTAGTTGCAAAATACTCTACGTCCTTTGCTACCTTTTCAAGAGCATCGGCTGTAAAATAGGTAAACTGCGTCTTCTTTACGAAGTCGTCAACCGACAAGGGACTCGAGAAACGAGCCGTGCCGCTTGTGGGAAGGGTGTGGTTGGGGCCCGCAAGATAGTCACCGAGTGCCTCGGGACAGTTCTTGCCCATAAATATCGAGCCCGCGTGCTTTATCTTGTCAAGATAATCAAAAGGATTGTCGGTGCATACCTCAAGGTGTTCGGGTGCTATCTCATTTGCAATATCAATAGCACTCATAAGGTCGTCGGCAACGATTATCTTGCCGTTTGCGTCAATCGAAGCTCTTGCAATTTCTGCACGAAGAAGCATAGGAATCTGCTTTTCTATCTCCTTTGCTACCTTCTTTGCAAGCTTTTCGCTGTCGGTTACAAGCACCGCTGACGCGAGCTTATCGTGCTCCGCCTGTGAGAGAAGGTCTGCCGCAACGAATGCGGGATTGCACGTACCGTCAGCAACCACAAGAATTTCACTCGGTCCAGCAATCATATCTATCGCGACCTGACCGAATACCTGCTTTTTCGCCTCGGCAACGAATGCGTTACCGGGACCTACAATCTTGTCTACCTTCGGTACAGTCTCGGTTCCGTAAGCGAGTGCCGCCACCGCCTGTGCTCCGCCAACGTTAAACACGCGATGAACACCCGCTATCTTTGCTGCCGCAAGTATTACGGGGTTTATTCTTCCGCCGCACGTAGGGGGAGACACCATAACTATCTCTGAGCAGCCTGCAATTTTTGCGGGAATACAGTTCATAAGCACTGACGAAGGGTATGCCGCAGTACCGCCCGGTACGTAAAGTCCCACCTTTTCGATAGGCATTACCTTCTGTCCCATCACAACGCCCTCACGCTCGTTTATAACGAAGCTGTTGCGTACCTGACGGCTGTGAAATTCTCTTATATTATTTGCGGCTGTCTCGAGGATTCTGATAAACTCCGCGTCAACCGAGGCATACGCCGCGTCAATCTCTTCACGGCTTACCTCAATCGAATCAAGGCTCACCTTGTCGAACTTCTCGCTGTATTCCTTAAGAGCTGCGTCACCGTTCTTTTTTACGTTCTCGATTATTCCCGAAACGATAGCCTCAACGTCGACCTTTGCCTCGCTTCTGGCAAATATTTCGCTGTTCGGCACCTCTCCGTATTTATAAATCTTTATCATTCTGTTACTCCGTAATTATTACTCCACAAGCTCTGCACACACCCTGTCGCAAAGCTCGCTTATTTCCTGATTCTTAAATTTGTAGCTTACCTTGTTGGCAACGAGCCTCGCACTTATGGGAACTATAGTCTCCTTAGGCTCAAGGTCGTTTTCATACAAGGTCTTTCCCGTCTCGACTATATCGACTATGACGTCGGAAAGTCCGAGAATGGGTGCAAGCTCTATCGAGCCGTTGAGCTTGATAATGTCTATCTCTCGGCTCTGTGCCTTGTAATACTTCTTTGCGATGTTTGGAAATTTCGTGGCAACGCGAAGCGTCTTGCCGTAATCATCGTAAAAATCCTTCTTTGCAGCAACTGCCATACGGCACTTGCCTATACCGAGGTCGCAAAGCTCGTATATGTCGGGCGAGTATTCAAGGATTATATCCTTACCCGCAATACCGATGTCCGCTGCCCCTCTCTCGACGTATATGACAACGTCAGAGGGCTTTACCCAGAAGTATCTTACTCCCTTCTCCTCATTCTCGAATATGAGCTTCCTGTTCTCCTCGTGAATTGAGGGGCACTCGTAGCCCGCCTTCTCGAACATCTCGTACGCCTTCTGCCCGAGGCGTCCCTTGGGGAGTGCTATATTTATCATTTTTTTCATTTTTCGCTCCCCCGTTATATTTTCATTTTGACTGCGTATTTCTTCCCGTCGTCAGCCGAAAGCACTCTCACCGAAAGACCGTTGCCGACAAGCTCGCGAGCCTTTCTTGCGACCTCTGAGGGAGAGGTGTCCTTGCCGTAAACAAGAAGAACGTCAATGCTTCCCTCGTCATTTTCCTTATAAAAACGCTCGAGAAGGTCGAGATATACCGCAAAGCCTATAGCACCCGAGCTCTTGCCCATCTTTTTAACAAGGCTGTCGTAGCGACCGCCCGAGAGAATGGAGTCGGGAATTCCGTCAATATATCCCTTGAAAATAATGCCGTTATAGTAATTCATATCGTTGACGAGTGAGAAGTCTGCATAAAGCTCCTTGTCCTCGATTGCCTCGCAAACGTCAAGAAGCTCCGAGTATGCCTCGCTAATTCTCTCGTTAAAGCAAAATCCCTTCATTGTTTTAAGTGCATTCCCGAGAGTTCCGTAAAATCTTGCCGCAAAGTCGAGTGCCTCTATTACCTTTTCGGTTGCATTCACTCCCTTCGCCATCTCCCTGAGGGCGTGAGAATTCTTGCTTGAAATATAGCCGAGAGCTTCCCTTGCCTCGACCTCGTCAAAGCCGCATTCCTCAAAGAGTCCCGAAACAAAACCCATATGCGAAACGGCAAGAATACAGTTTTCGTCAATAAGTCTGAGGCTCTCCTCTGCAAGTGTCAGCACCTCGCAGACCGAGTAGGTGTCTATCTCACCTATACATTCGAGTCCTGTCTGCATTATCTCGCGAAATCCGCCAAAGGACGCCGACGTTCTATATACGTTTTCATTGTAGAAGAACTTGTGTACCGCCCCGTCCTTGTCGTCTATATTTTTTATAATTGAAAGAGTTACGTCGGGCTTTAGTGCCATAAGCTTTCCGTCGGTATCGGTGAAGCTGAGTATACTGTCGCCCTTAAGAAAGCTCTTGTTAGCGGCATAGAGGTCGTATTCCTCAAACTTACCCACCTTATAGTGACGGTATCCGTGACGAAGATACAGCTCTCTTAAACCGTATATTGCCTTTTCATCAGGCTTTAGTGCAACGTTGCAGTAATTCATTTGTTTTCCTCTTCATTATTCTTTTCAATTCTCTCAAGCACGGTACGGTATCCGCCCGCTCCGTACTGATAAGAGCGGTTTACTCTGCTTATAGTAGCGGTGCTCGCTCCCGTTTTCTCTGCTATCTTACTGTATACTACCTTTTCGGAAAGAAGCTTTGCGACAAGCATTCTCTGTGCCGCATCGTCTATTTCCTTTCTTGTCATAAGGTCCTCTAAAAAAAGTGCCACCTCTTCCCCGTTTTTAAGAGAAAGTATAGCATTTACAAGCATTTCATAGCCCTCGTTTTTCCAGTGTTCCATAGTAATTCTCCTTATTTTGCTTTATCGCTTTAATATGATAGCACGATAAACCGTGAAAGTCAATAGCAATTTGATATTTTTTTACTTATTTTTAAAGAAATCTCAAAGCCACCCCTGCGAGTGGCTTTGAAAGATATATTATTTCCACGCGTCGGGACACTCTCGGTTGTTTTTAAACCACTCGGTATCCTTGAGCTTTGTATCGTTCGCACTTCCCTTGACGCTTACGCTTGAAGCGTTTGAGGATACCACGATATTTCCGTTCATCGACTCAAAAAGCGAATTTCCGTAATCCTTGCACACCGTTGTAACGTATACGGCATCGGTATAGGGAGCTACGCGGTCGACAAAATCCTGAGTCGGAAACATATTTGCGGCGACCTCGGTATATTCGGGACTTCCCGCACAGCAGCAGACACAGACTATCTCGGGCTTTATCACAGACAAAAGCACGTCGTTTGACGAGGTCTTTGAGCCGTGATGTCCAGCCTTGTAGAGCGTCACCTCGGGAAGGTCGTTCATCTCAACGAGCTTTTCCTCGCCCTTCTCCTCAAGGTCTCCCGTAAAAAGAAAATGTCTGCTTCCCTGATTTATCATACAAACGACCGAATGGTCGTTTTCATTACTTGCAACGTTGTAATAGTAGTAGCTGTCAAGAATTTCAAGCTCTACTCCGTCACCGAGAGAGAATTTGCTTTTGCCGCTTTCCATACAGTCCTTTGCGGTGTAGTGGGTAGCACCCGCCTCTATCTCTGCGTCTCGCTCGCGTATGTAATGATTATACATCGCACCGTCTTCCTTGCCCTTCGTTATCTGGGCAAAATCGATTATTACCTCGAACTCAAAAAGGTCGAAAAGGCTATCGGTCTTCTCACTCGTGGCAAAGCCTGCATAATGGTCCTCGTGTGCGTGGGTAACGACGGCGTATTCTATTACCTCATCGGTCATATTTTCCCTGAGATATTTCGAAATAGTGGGAATGCTCGAGGTCTTTGAGCCCGCGTCGATAAGAAGGTCGGTGTCTCCCATCTTTACGTAAACGCAATCTCCCGTATATTTGTTGCCAAGCTCGAGAAAATGAATCTCAAGGTCTCCGCTTACAAATACGTCGCTGTCATTCGGCAGATTTTGCTCGTTATATGCGTAAAAGCCGCCGACGATACCGACAGCCAAAAATACTATCGCAAATAAAAAGGTCAGCCCTTTAGATATTTTTCTTCTTGCCATCAGTTATCTCCTTCCCCAACCGTGAAAACTCTTATCCTCGCTATCTCTCCGTATCTTGGAGAATCTACCGTATATTTGATATAGTATCTTCCGGGCACGGTGGTATCAGCCGCATACGCTCCGTTACCAAGCTTCACCATATTGGTCTCTACCGCTACCTTATCGGAAATATCCCTGCCAAACTCAATTATCTTCACGCCCTCGTCAATATACTGAAAATCGACCTCGTTAATTTCAACGGCATATTCCTTTTCTCCCATAAGCTCGAAGGTGTCGTTCTTGCAAAGAAATTCACCGCCAAACCAGCCTATAAAAAGACCTGCCGCAAGTGCGAGAGTGCAGAAAAAATACGATATCCTTTTCCGTCCGAAAGCCATACGAGCCATACCCCCAAAATCTAAATCATTATCCCTTATATTTTATCACATTCAAGTCTTTTTTGCAATAGAAAAATGGGCATTGACGGCATTTTTTGTCAAAGAAAACTCCGCTTGACCACTTTTCACAACATTCCCCTTCTCTTTTTGTGATATTTTAACATACGCCATTGTGCAAATTTAACAAAATTATTATATTTTTTTAAAATTTATGATATAGTATTTACAAATAAAGCAAAAAATGATATAATTTATTTGAAGCTAAGGCTTCAAGCCCATTTCAAGGAGGAAAACATATGAAAGTTACCATTATCGGCAGACAAATGAACGTATGGGAAGAGATGAAGGCTACCATCGAAGAAAAGCTCGAAAAGCTCGAAAAGTATTTCGGCGACGAATGCGAGGCAACCGTTACGCTCTCTTCAAAACGCAACCTTAAGAGCCTTGAAATCACAATTACCGCTTACGGAACCATCTTCAGAAGCGAAAGCGAGGACGAGACCTTCCGTAACGCTCTCGATAGATCAATTTACTCAATCGAACGCCAGATAAGAAAGAACAAGACGCGTCTTTCGAAGAAGATACGCTCAGGTGCGTTTGACGGCGGCATTTTTGATACAGGCGAGGATTACGAGGAGGACAAGGAATTCAATATCCGTACAAAGTCCTTCTACTTCAAGCCGATGTCGGTTGAAGAGGCTATTATGCAGATGAATCTTCTCGACCACGAGTTCTTCGTTTTCAGAGACGCAGAGACCGAAGAGGTATGCGTAGTATACAAGAGACGTGACGGCGACTACGGCCTTATCGTTCCGTCTGAAGAATAATTGAGTTGCTTTTCTCACCCGCACAGCCGTGCGGGTGAGATTTTTTTGTTTTTTGCGTTTTTTGCTCTTGACTAAATGGATTTAGTATGATATACTCTAATATAGAAATAAGAGCGACGGAAAACAAAAAAATATGACGCATGTGTGTCGGTCATATCAATAGCCTCGGCAGAGCTTTTTTGTCGCTGTTTTCGAGTAATTTAGCAATAGAATAAAGACGGATAGATATAGCGCATGTGTGTCGCACATATATTACCGCGTTCCCCCTACCGTCATAGGTGGGGCTTTTTTATTGCTTTTTTGTGAGGTGCTTATATGAATTTTGACGGTAAGCTTGTTTTCGGCAAGGATTCAGTTGAATACAAAAAAATAAAGACCGAGCTTATGGCGTCTGCCACTCTCGGTTCTCACTCCTATTTGAATTTAAACGGTTTTGTTGTTATACCCGGATTTTGCGATGTCCACGTTCATTTTCGCGAGCCGGGCTTTTGTTATAAAGAGGACATTTTTAGCGGAAGCCGTGCGGCGGCAAGAGGCGGCTATACCTCGGTCTGCACGATGCCTAACTTAAATCCCGTTCCCGACTCAAAGGAAAACATCTCGCTTCAGCTTGATGCGATAAAGAAAAAAGCGGTCATTGACGTCCGCCCCTATGCAGCAATAACGAAGGGGCAGATGGGAGAGGTGCTTTCGGATATGGACGACCTCGCTCCCCTCTCGATAGCCTTCTCCGACGACGGACGAGGAGTTCAGTCGAAAGAACTTATGGAAGAGGCGATGAAAAAGGCAAAGTCGCTCGGTAAAATGATAGTTGCTCACTGCGAGGATAATTCCCTTCTTCGCGGTGGATATATACATGACGGTGAGTACGCAAAGGCACACGGACACAGAGGAATCTCTTCCGAGAGCGAGTGGAGACCGATTGAGAGAGACCTCGAGCTTGTAGCAAAAACAGGTTGCTCCTACCACGTATGCCACGTCTCTGCAAAAGAGAGCGTCGAGCTTATAAGACAGGCAAAAAAAAGCGGACTTGACGTAAGCTGTGAGACGGCTCCCCACTACCTTCTTATGAACGATATGATGCTTGAGGAAAACGCAAGATTCAAGATGAATCCCCCTATCCGCTCCGAGGCGGACAGGCTCGCTCTCGTTGAGGGAATTTGTGACGGTACGGTTGAAATGATAGCGACCGACCACGCCCCCCACTCAAAAGAGGAAAAGTCGAGAGGTCTTGAAAAGAGCCTAATGGGTGTTGTTGGACTTGAAACTGCCTTCCCCGCTCTCTACACAGGTCTTGTTAAGACGGGTGTCATAACGCTCGATAAGCTAATAGAGCTTATGTCAGAGAATCCACACAGGCGGTTCGGCTTAGAAAACCTCGGCTTCTCGGTTTGGAACCTCGAGGAAGAATTTACGGTTGACCCAGATGAATTTTTGACAATGGGAAGAAGTACCCCCTTTGAAGGAAGACGCTTCTTCGGTGTAAATATGATGACGGTATGCGACACAAAGGTCGTCTACCTGAAAGGAGATACAAATAAATGAAGCAGGTCATTTTTAAGATAAAGGAAAACACTCCTATCGCCAAGAACACCTATAAAATGGTCCTTCTTGGTGACACGTCGGGTGTGACGAACTGCGGACAGTTCGTAAACATAGCCCTCGAGGGACTTTACCTTCGTCGTCCTATCTCAGTGTGCGACTACGAGGACGGTACCTTGACGCTCGTATATAAGGTAGTAGGTGAAGGCACCGAGCTTATGGCAAAGCTTGTCGCAGGCAAGGAGCTTGACATTCTCGTAGGGCTCGGCAACGGCTACGATACAAAGAAAAGCGGAGACAAGCCACTCCTTCTCGGTGGCGGTGTCGGTGTTCCCCCTCTCTTTGCACTTTGCAAAAAGCTTATAGGCGAGGGCAAAAAGCCTACTGTAATTCTTGGATTCAATACCTCTGACGAGGTTTTCTACAAGGAAGAGTTTGAGGCTCTCGGTGCAACCGTTCTCGTTGCAACCGCTGACGGAAGCGTTGGCACGAAGGGATTTGTAACCGACGCGATGAAGGAGCTTGATACATATACTTACTTTTACACCTGCGGCCCTATGCCTATGTTAAAGGCAATATATGCCGCTACAAACACGAGCGGACAGTTCAGCTTTGAGGAGCGTATGGGCTGTGGCTTCGGTGCTTGTATGGGCTGTAGCTGTAAGACGAATTTTGGAAATAAGCGAGTTTGCAAGGACGGCCCCGTCTTTGAGAAGGAGGAGATCTTATGGTAAACACAAAGGTAAATTTGCTCGGTATCGAGCTTGATAACCCCATAATCCCCGCAAGCGGCACCTTTGGGTACGGCTACGAGTATGCAGAGCTTTACGACATAAACTGTCTCGGTAGCTTTTCCTTCAAGGGCACGACGCTCGAGCCTCGCTTTGGAAATCCCACGCCGAGAATTGCCGAGTGTGCCTCGGGCATGATAAACTCGGTAGGTCTTCAGAACCCCGGTGTTGACGCAGTTATCGCACACGAGCTTCCCGAACTGAAAAAACATTTCCACAAGCCCGTTATGGCTAACGTTTGCGGTTTTTCCGTCGAGGAATACACCGAGGTATGCAGACGTCTTGACGGCGAAGAGCAGATAGGCTGGTTTGAGGTAAACGTATCCTGCCCCAACGTTCACGGTGGCGGTCTTTCCTTCGGTACTTCTCCCGAGGCGGCGGCAAGTGTCGTTCGCTCGGTAAAGAAGGTTACCACAAAGCCGATAATCATAAAGCTCTCCCCTAACGTCACCGACATCGTCACGATTGCAAAGGCGTGCGAGGACGCGGGTGCTGACGGCATAAGCCTTATCAATACCCTTCTCGGTATGAGAATCGACCTTAAAACAAAGCGTCCCGTAGTTGCAAACAAGATGGGCGGATTCTCGGGCCCCGCAGTAAAGCCCGTTGCCGTTCGTATGGTATATCAGGTATATGACGCAGTAAAGATTCCCGTTGTCGGAATGGGCGGTGTGTCAACGGCTGAGGACGTAATCGAAATGATGCTCGCAGGAGCGACCGCTGTTGAGGTTGGAACGGCTAATCTTCCCAACCCCTATGCTTCAAAGGAAATTATAGACGCACTCCCTGCGGCTATGGAAAAATACAAAATTAAAAATCTAAGTGATATAATCGGAGGTGCCCACTAATGGGAAAAGATGTAATTATTGCCTGTGACTTCTCGTCAAAGGCAGACGTAATGGCGTTTCTTGACAAGTTTACGGGAAAGAAGCCCTTTGTTAAGATTGGCATGGAGCTCTTCTATGCAGAAGGCCCCGCAATCGTAAAGGAGATTAAGGAGAGAGGACACAAGATATTCCTCGACCTCAAGCTCCACGATATTCCTAACACAGTTAAGAAATCTATGGCAGTTCTCTCCTCTCTTGACGTTGATATGACAAACCTTCACGCAAGCGGAACTGTGGCTATGATGGAGGCTGCAATCGAAGGTCTTACCCGCCCCGACGGCACTCGCCCCATTCTTATTGCAGTAACACAGCTCACCTCGACCTCGCAGGAAAGAATGGAAAACGATCTTCTCATCAAGGAAGAGATGTCAAAGGTAGTTGCTCACTATGCACACAATGCAAAGGTAGCAGGACTTGACGGAGTTGTTTGCTCTCCCCTTGAGGCAGAGATGGTTCACTCGGTTTGCGGTAAAGAGTTCGTGACGGTCACCCCCGGCGTTCGTTTTGCTGACGGAGACAAGGGCGACCAGGTTAGAGTTATGACTCCCGCCGAGGCAAAGAAGATAGGCTCCGACTATATCGTTGTAGGCAGACCTATAACCGCTGCGGCTGACCCTGTTGCAGCTTATGAGAGATGCGTAAACGAGTTCGTTGGCTGATTTTTGAAATAAAAATTAAGGAGAAAATAAAATGACAGACATCAAAACAACTATTGCAAAGGATCTTTTAAAGATCAAGGCTGTATTCTTCCGCCCCAATGAGCCTTTTACATGGGCATCGGGCATCAAGAGCCCCGTTTACTGCGATAACAGACTCACACTTACCGCCCCCGAGGTAAGAAACGACGTTGAGAATGCTCTCGCAGAGACAATCAAGGAATATTATCCCGAGGCAGAGGTGCTTATGGGTACTTCTACCGCAGGTATCGCACACGCCGCTATCACAGCTCATATTCTCGGTATGCCTATGGGATACGTTCGCTCAGGCAACAAGGACCACGGCAGACAGAACCGCATTGAGGGTAAGCTTGATGCGGGCGACAAGGTAGTTATCGTTGAGGACCTTATCTCAACGGGCGGAAGCGTTATTGAGGTTGCTGAGGCTCTCCGTGAGGCAGGTGCTGAGGTTCTCGGCATCGTTTCCATATTCACTTACGGAATGCAAAAGGGACTTGACCGTCTCGCTGCGGCAGACCTTAAGAACATAAGCCTTACAAACTTTGACGTTATCGCAAAGGTCGCGGCAGAAACAGGATACATTGAAGAGGCTGATATTGCTCGTCTAATCGCCTTTAGAAACAATCCCTCTGACGAGAGCTGGATCGGGGGCGCTAAATAATGAGAAGCCTTATTGATATTTTAGAACTTTCTACCGAGGAAATTGACGAACTGCTTAAAACTGCAGAGGATATAATCGCAAATCCCGCAAAATACAGCGAAAAGTGTAAGGGCAAAAAGCTCGCTACTCTTTTCTTTGAGCCCTCTACACGTACACGTCTTTCCTTTGAGGCGGCTATGTACGAGCTTGGAGGAAACGTGATTTCTATGGCAAGTGCCGCTTCCTCTTCTGCTTCTAAGGGCGAGAGTATTGCAGACACCGCAAAGGTTATCTCCTGCTATGCCGACATTATGGCTATGCGTCACCCCAAGGAAGGTGCTCCTCTCGTGGCTTCGATGAACTCCACCATTCCCGTTATCAATGCGGGCGACGGCGGTCACAATCACCCCACGCAGACTCTTGCAGACCTTCTCACAATCTACCGTGAAAAAGGCAGACTCAACAATCTTACCGTCGGTTTTTGCGGCGACCTCAAGTTCGGTCGTACAGTCCACTCTCTCATCGCTGCACTCTCTCGCTACACGGGTATAAAGTTCATTCTTATCTCCCCCGTTGAGCTTAAGGTACCGAGCTATATCAAGAAAGATATAATTGTAAAAAACGGAATTCAGTACGTTCAGACAACCGACCTTGAGAGCGTAATGCCTGAACTTGACATTCTCTATATGACAAGAGTTCAAAAAGAAAGATTTTTCAACGAAGAGGATTATCTCCGTCTTAAGGACAGCTATATCCTTACCCCCGAAAAGCTTTCAAATGCAAAGAAAGACCTCGCAATTCTTCACCCGCTGCCCCGTGTAAACGAAATCGCAGTCGCTATCGACGACGATCCCCGCGCTTGCTACTTCAAGCAGGTTTATAACGGAAAGATTATGCGTATGAGTCTTATTCTCAAACTTCTCGAGGAGGCTAACAAATGAACGTAGATTCGATTAAGAACGGTATTGTAATTGACCACATAACAGCAGGCAAGGCTATGGAGCTTTATTACCTTCTCGGCCTTGATAAGACCGATTACCACGTTGCGATAATCACAAACGCAAACAGCAAGAAGATGGGCAAGAAGGACATCATCAAGGTTGACGGAAACATCAAGCTCGATATGGACGCCATCGGCTATTTCGATCCCGGTGCAACCGTTACAATAATTGAAAAATCCGAGGTTGTTGAGAAGAAGAAGATCACTCTTCCCGAGAGAATTACAAACGTAATTCTCTGCAAGAACCCGAGATGCATCACCACCACCGAGCAGGAATTGCCCCACGTTTTCCGTCTCACCGACGAAAAGAACAGAATTTATCGTTGCCTCTACTGTGAAGCAAAGGCTGAGAGAAAGTAATAAAAAATAAAAAGCCAACCGAAAATTGAACTGCCCCAAATTGTGCGGACAGTACAAAAAGCCCCTGTGGGTAGTATAATTAAGAATTAAGCAACGAACTGACATCGCTTTTCGAGAGGTGTCAGTTTTGTTTTGAGTTGAATACGTTCATTGTTGTA
>JAFVSI010000013.1 GCA_017503865.1 Clostridia bacterium
CTCTTCTCGCTGCGGCTCGGTCACATTTCGGCTCTGACAACCGCACAGGGTTGTCATTCACTACCGAAATGCCGCTTCGCTACCTCGAGCTCCGCGAGCTTTTGAAAAAGCTCGACCAAAACTTTTTAATCCTTTTCCCAACCCGTTCGACAAATACCAATTTATCAATACAAAATTAAACTTTTAAAGGAGGATTTATGGGCTATTGTACACGTGATATGTTTCTTGAACGTGAAAAGAGCGTTCTTTCTAAATATGCTATGCTTACGTCAAATACAAAGGGCCGTGAGCACCCTTACGTTCCCTGCGAGCACCGTACCGAGTTTCAGCGAGACAGAGACAAGATAACGCACTCAAAATCCTTCCGCAGACTTATGAACAAGACACAGGTCTTTCTCGCTCCCGCAGACGAGCATTACAGAACGAGAATGACTCACACGCTTGAGGTCACCCAGATAGCACGTATTATTGCACGTGCTCTCTCTCTTAACGAGGATCTCACCGAGGCGGCGGCTCTCGGTCACGACCTCGGGCACACTCCCTTCGGTCACGCGGGAGAAGAGGTTATGAGACAGTGCTACGATCCCGATTTTGCCCACTACAAGCAAAGCCTTCGCGTTGTCGATATTCTCGAAAACAACGGCGAGGGACTAAATCTCACATGGGAAGTCCGCGACGGTATCCTTATGCACACGGGCAAAAATATGGCGTCAACACTTGAGGGCGTTGTCGTAAAATTTGCCGATAGAATTGCCTACATAAATCACGATATCGACGATGCGTGCCGTGCGGAGATACTCACGCCCGACGATATTCCGAAGCATTTAAGATATGTACTTGGAGACACACACTCCGAGCGAATAAACACGATGGTAACCTCGATAATTCAGGAAAGCACGGACAAACCCGAGATAAAAATGAGTGATGCCGTACAGGCGGCAACCGACGAGCTTCGCGATTTCCTTTTCGAGAACGTATACAGAAATCCCATCGCGAAGGGCGAGGAAGGCAAGGCAAAGGATCTTTTAAAGAGACTTTTCGAGTACTACGTAAAAAATCCCGACGCGATGCCCCCACTTTACAATCTCAGAAGAGAGATAGATTCCACCCCTCGCAGAGTGTGCGACTATATTTCGAGTATGACAGACAGACAGGCAATAGAGCTTCACGCGGAGCTTTATATACCTAAGGTCTGGACAGGGGGGCGTAAGGTATGATCCCAAGAGAAATAATTGACGAAATAGTTTACAGAAATAATATTGAGGACGTTATTTCCTCATACGTTACACTCAAGCGCGCAGGCTCAAATTTCAAGGGCAACTGCCCCTTCCACAGCGAGCGAACACCCTCGTTTACAGTTTTCCCCGCCACGAAGAGCTTTTATTGCTTCGGTTGCGGTGCGGGCGGTGACGTCATAAGCTTCACTATGAGAGCTGAAAACCTTGAGTACGTTGACGCACTCGAGCTTCTCGCACAAAAGTCGGGCATTACTATTCCAAAAGACAAGGTCGATGCACCAACGGGACCTTCCCGCAAGCGAGTTCTCGAGATGAATCTCGATGCGGCAAAGTTTTTCAGAAGCTGTCTTTTCGATAAAAACATCGGCGGTGAGGCTATGAAATACCTCACAGAGACTCGACAGCTGAGTACCTCAACCATAAGACGCTTCGGACTCGGTTATTCACCAAACGATTTTGGAGCACTTACGAATCATATGCACAAGCTCGGCTATACCGACGAAGAGCTGACAGTCGGCTTTTTGTGCGGAAAAAGCAAAAAAACGGGAAGAACCTACGATTACTTCCGCAACCGCGTAATTTTCCCGATAATTGATACCATAGGCAACGTAATAGGCTTTGGCGGACGAGTTATGGACGGCTCCGAGCCGAAATATCTTAACACCTCGGACACCCCCGCGTTCAAGAAGAGCAACAACCTTTTTGCACTCAATTTTGCAAAGGCGAATGCAGAGGAGCAGCTCATTCTCTGCGAGGGATATATGGACGTTATCGCACTTCACGCCGCAGGCTTTGAGAATGCGGTGGCGACGCTCGGTACAGCGATCACGCCAAGCCAAGCGAGAATTTTCGCAAAATACACTAAAAAGGTAATAATCACCTACGACTCGGACAATGCGGGACAAGCGGCAGCTGACAAGGCTATGCGGTATCTTGCAGAGGTCGGAGTAGAAGTGAGAGTGCTTCGTCTTTCGGGTGCTAAGGACCCCGACGAATATATTAAAAAATTCGGCAAGGAAAGCTTCCACAATATGCTGAGCGAAAGCAAGGGCTCGTTTGACTACAAGCTCGACAAGGTGATTATATCGCACGACATAACACAACCGCAGGGACTTTTGAGAGCCTCTGCTGAGATATGCTCGATAATTGCGGGTACCTATTCAAGCGTTGAGCGAGAAATATATATTTCTACCGCGTCAAAAAGGCTCGGAATATCGGTCGACTCACTAAAGGCTGACGTTGAGAGAATCCAGCGGCAACGCCAAAAGGAGCAGGCGGAAAAGCAATCTAAGGAAGCGTATATGTCGGTCAAGAGCATTAACGACCGCGTAAATCCCGATGCTTCGAAAAATATCAAGGCAAGTGCCGCCGAAGAGGCTGTGCTCGGGCTTATGCTCATCTTTCCCGAGTGTCGAAACGGTGCGGCAACGGGCAAGATAGATGTTTCCGAGGATGATTTTTCGACGAGCTTCGGCAAACGCGTTTTCTCGGCAATATGTGAGCTCGAACGCACCGACGAGGGCTTTTCAAAGGCTATGCTCGGTCAGGTTTTTTCACTTGACGAGATAAGCAGGATAGAGAGCATCGAGCAAAAAAGAAGTACCCTTTCAAACAGTAAGGAAATGTTTGAAACTTGCGTACAAAGCCTCAAGCAATCAAAAAGCTCGGGGGATGACGACATTCTCGCTATGTTCGAGAAGAAACGTCTCGAGGCAAAAAAACTGAGAGAATCAAAAGCTTCAAAATAAGTTCAAAATACATAAAAACTGGAAGGTAAAAATTATGGCAAAGAAAAAAAGCGTAATTCAGGAAAATGAGGAAGAGATAGTTGAAAAGACCTCGAAGGACGAGGCAGACTTCGACGAAAACGATAACTCCGGTACACCTAAGGAAAAAAAGCTTGATATAAACGAGCTTATCGAAAAAGGTAAAAAGGGCAAGCTTTCAAGCTCCGACCTCGAGTACGTTATCGAGGAGCTTGATTTCGATATGGACAGTCTCGATAAGCTTATCGAGACACTCGAGGAAAACGGAATCACCATCAATGCCGATATTTCCTCGTCCGATATTTCGAAGATCGAGTCCGAGGTAGAGGATTTCGGCACAGGCGAAAATATGGAGAAGATCCTCGAGCAGGAAGGTCTTTCCATCGACGACCCCGTCCGTATGTACCTCAAGGAGATAGGTCGTGTTCCGCTTCTCAGTGCCGAGAGAGAAAAAGAACTCGCAAGAATAATGACCGAAGAGTGCAGTGACGAGATGAAGAAGGCGGCTAAAGACGAGCTTATCGAGGCAAACCTTCGTCTTGTTGTAAGTATCGCAAAAAGATACGTGGGCAAGGGTATGTTCTTCCTCGACCTTATTCAGGAAGGAAACCTCGGTCTTATGAAGGCTGTCGAAAAATTCGACTACAGCAAGGGATATAAGTTCTCTACATACGCTACTTGGTGGATACGTCAGGCGATCACAAGAGCTATTGCCGACCAGGCGAGAACGATAAGAATTCCCGTTCATATGGTTGAGACCATTCACAAGGTCTCGAAGTATTCGCGTCAGATGCTCCAAGAGCTCGGACGTGAGGCTACCGCTGATGAGATAGGCGAAAAAATGAATATGAGTGCCGATAAGGTTCGTGAGATAATGAAGATAGCACAGGATCCCGTTTCTCTCGAGACTCCTATCGGTGAGGAGGAGGACAGCCACCTTGGCGACTTCCTTCCCGACAACGACACTCCCGCCCCCGAGGAAGCTGCTTCGACCACCATTTTGCGTGAGGTCATCGAGAAGGAGCTCAACACCCTTACTCCCCGTGAGGCACACGTCATCAAGCTCCGTTTCGGTCTTTATGACGGACGCACACGTACACTTGAAGAGGTTGGTAAGGAGTTCAATATTACCCGTGAGCGTATAAGACAGATCGAGGCAAAGGCTCTGCGTAAGCTCCGCCACCCCAGCCGTGCACGTCACCTCAAGGGCTTCCTTGATTGATTTTGCATAAAAACGGCACGTGTTTTTGTGCATCTTAAACCAAAAAAATTAGGCTCGTTCTTTGCAACAAACTTTTAACAATTTGAGGAGCAAAAACAACTTGACATTTTTGCGTTTTTGGTGTAGAATAACACTGTATATTTGCTTTCGGATATTATATCGATTTTTCTTTAGGAGGAACATAAAATGAGTAAGAGACTTATTGCTCTACTTTTAAGCCTTGTGATGGTATTCGCTTGTCTCGTAGGCTGCGGAAAAGAAGACGACGGCATTAGCGATGCAGTTTCAGAGGGTTCTGAGAAAACTATGACACTCTCGCTATATCTTATGTCTGAAGAGCCCGTAAGTGCTGAACAGGCTGAAAAGATCGAGGCGGCAGTAAACAAGATAACAATGTCGAAGTTCAAGACAAAGCTTGACCTTCGTTACTTCACAGAGGAAGAATACTACGTAGCTCTTGATAAAGCATTTGAGGATTCGGTTACTGCTGCTGAAAACGAAGAGGCTACAAAGGACGCTCTCAAGGAAGAGCTTACAGGTACCGATACAGTAGCTGAGGAAACCTACGTAGACGAATACGGAGTAGTTCAGCTCAAGTACCCCACGGTTGAAGATTATCAGGTAGATATTTTCTACATAAGCGGCTATGACAAGCTTGCTGAGTATATCGAGAACGATCTTGTTCAGGAGCTTAGCGGCGAGATTTCGAGTGCATCGAAGATCATCAAGACATACGTTCATCCCGGATATTTGAGCGGCATTGATACCGTTTGCGACGGTACTTATGCAATTCCCACCAACGCTCCTATAGGCGAGTACACGTACATCCTTCTCAACAAGGAGATCCTCAAGGAGTACAACCACACCGCAAAGGATTTCTCCTCTATAACATCTGCAAACGCACAGCACCTTCTTGACCACGTTAAAAAGTATAATCCCGATTATGTTCCTCTCCGCTCCTTTACCGACAGCGGTGAGCTTGACGTATCCTACGTAAGATACTTTGGCATCAACGAGAACGGAAAGTTTGACGATTCCACCTTCTCTCTCCTCGGCGGTGCTTACGAGCCCCAGTGGACTTATATGACTCCCGGTGAGTTCTCAAGATGTGCTAACATCTTTAACGACACAAGCTTCTCAAATCAGCTCGAAACTCTTGTTAAGTACAAGGAAAACGGCTACTACGGCACAGAGGCTGACGCAGACAAGAAGTTTGCAATGGGCTACATCAAGGGTGGCGTTGAGGTAATTGAGGAATACAGCGACGAGTACGAGATAGTCGTTCATCAGACTCCCGTGCTTGACACTATGGACCTCTTTGAGAATATGTTTGCAGTAAGCTCATATTCTTCGAGCTTGCCCAGAAGTATGGAGATCCTTTCCTACCTCTACACAAATATCGACTTCAACAATCTCCTTCTCTACGGAATTGAGGGAGAGAACTACGAGTTTACAGACAGTGAAGAGCTTGACGAGAACGGTGATCCTTACCAGCTCGTTAAGGTAGCGAAGGACAACGCCTACGTAATGTCCCCCGAAAAGCTTGGAAACGTTTTCTTGGCTTATCCCACTGTTGACGAGGATCCCAATAAGTTTGAGATCTTTAAGGCTCAGAACCTTGATTCTACAACCAGCCTTATAATGGGACTTATGCACAACTCCGAGGACCTTGTTCTTTCCGAGCCTCACGCAACCTACATTCGTGAGCAGTCGGCAATAGTTCTTGAGCAGCTCCTCGCAATCGATAAGGTTGAGGACCTCAAGGCTTATATTGAGGAAGTAAGAAAGCTTCTCAATACCGATCCGATGCTTATCGAGGGTATGAGACAGGCGGCTATCACAATTCCGAGTGAAGTTGAGGGCGAGGATCCTATCCAGCTCCAGACCATTCCCGCTGTATATTCCGCTTGGGTAAGTGCTAATAAGCTTATCGCAGGTTAAATTTAAAAACATATCGGCTGTCGCAGAACGCGGCAGCCGATTTTATTTATTTTTACAAAAAACTATTGACAATTCGTTTTTAATGGTATATAATACAGTGTGATTAATTGTCTCTGGCAATATGCGGAGGGAGGGAAAAAAATGGCAGAAATCAGAGTTAAAGAAGGCGAGTCCTTGGACAGCGCACTTCGTCGCTTTAAGCGTGCAACCGCTCGTTCCGGCGTCCTTACCGAGCTTCGCAAGAGAGAACACTATGAGAAGCCCAGCGTAAAACGCAAGAAAAAGTCGGAAGCTGCTCGCAAGAGAAAATACAAATAATTTCCTTGCAATCAATAAAAACAGAGGATACCGTTCGGTATCCTCTATTTTTTTATTTGACCTCATTAAACAACACTTCAAATTTTGCAAACCGAAGGTTTCTACCCCGAAGGGGTAATTTAGCGGTTCGTTAGTTTATGTTAAGAGCGGCGGGAGCAAGCTCCCGCCGAAAAAACTCCCCGACAAATACCAATTTGTTTATATTTTCTCAAGATATTTCAAAACAATATTTGCGTTCTTTTTAGCCGCACTGTCAACGAAAGTCCCGTAATCAACCCCTGAGGAACCGTCCGCCTTGTCGGAGACTGCACGTATAATGCAAAAAGGAACTCGGTTCACGTAACAAACCTGACCTATTGCCGCACCTTCCATCTCACAAACGGCAGCACCGAAGGTGTCGCTTATCTTCTTTTTAGCCTCAGCTCCCGAAATAAACTTGTCACCCGAGGCAACCGTGCCGAGAATTGCGTTTGCTCCCGTCTCTTTTGCTACAGCTAAAAGCTCGTTTGCCGTCTTTTCGTCAGCGGCAATTCTCACTACGTTTATTCCCGAAATAAGACCGACGGGGTCCCCGAGTGCCGAGGTGTCCATATCGTGCTGAACGACAAAATCCGAAACGGTAACGTCACCAATGTCGAGCCTCTCGTCTATAGCACCGCCAACACCCGTGTTTATTATAAGCTTTACACCGTAGCGAAGTATCATAGTCTGGGCACAAAGTGCGGCAAAAACCTTGCCAATACCGCATTTTGCCACAACAACGTCAACGCCTGCAAGCTTTCCGCTAACAAAATCAATACCGCTTATATTCTCGTTTTTAGCATTTTCGATTTTACCGATAAGTAATTCTACCTCGGTCTGCATAGCACCTATTATTCCTATCATTTCAAAGCTCCACCTTATATTTAAAATCTACAGAGGAATTTTCAAGCACCGCAAGGTAACGCATAGCCGACGCCTTTGCCGCAGTGAGACTAAGCTCTCTGTAGTTTCCACATTCCTTTCTCGTAGCACCGAACATCTCTCCCTTGTGCGAGATAATGTTACGAAGTGTATCCTTGACCTCGCTTAGTACTTCGTCGTTATCAGCATTTCTCACAAGAAGATAAAATCCTGTGCGACAGCCCATAGGGCCAAAATAAATCACGTTCTCCCCTATTTTTGAGTTTCTTATGTAAGTCGCAAACATATGCTCGAGCGAGTGCATAGTGAGATTGTCCATATAGTCACCCATATTAGGCTTGCGAGTTCTCATATCGTAGGTCGTAATATCTCCGTCGATGCGGGAAATATAAATCCCCGGCTCAATATAATCGTGGTCAACCGTAAAGCTTTTTATAGTTTTCATTTTTACTCCTGTGTTTTTCAGATTTTGCAAACGAAGTTTCTACCTTTAGGTAATTTATGTGTGTTAGTTTATGCGGGGGGCGGGTGGTTTTTTCAAAAAACACCTGCCCCCCGCATAAAAAACACATCCACAAATACCAATTTATCTATCAATATACCGTTTTTTATTATACACCCCCTACCCTTTTTTGTCAATAAGGCTTGACAATTGCGTGACTCGGTGTTATACTAAAGGCAAGTAAATATTATGCTGAGATTTGGAGACGCATTAAAAATACAGAACGCAAGTTCTGTGTTTTGTTGCGTCTTTTTTGTCTTTTAAGAAAGGAAATATGATATGTACGACATAGCGATTATCGGTGCAGGCGTTGTAGGCGGAATGATAGCAAGAACTCTCTCGAAATACGATGCAAAAATCTGCATACTTGAAAAGGAAAACGACGTAGCAATGGGTGCAACGAGAGCAAACAGTGCAATCGTTCACGCAGGCTTTGATGCCAAGGAGGGCTCTTTCAAAGCGAGATTTAACGTTCGCGGTTCCGAGATGATGGAACAAGTGGCAAAAGAACTTGGTGTCAAATATAAGAGAAACGGTGCTCTTGTAGTTGGCTTTGAGAACGAGAGAAGCGAGGTCGAGGCTCTTTACGAAAGAGGAATTAAGAACGGCGTCAAGGGACTTTCCGTGCTTAACAAGGAAGAGCTTCACGCAATTGAGCCCAATCTCAATAAAGAGCTTACCTGTGCACTTCTCGCAGAGACGAGTGCGATAATCTGCCCTTATGAGCTGACTATTGCCGCTATCGGTAATGCTATGGACAACGGTGCTGAGCTTCTTCTTAATTTCAAGGTAGAGGGCGTTAAAAAGGACGCCGATACCTTTAGAATTGTTGCCGCTGACGGACGTGAGATTGAGGCGAAGTATATTATAAACGCCGCAGGACTTTATTCCGATGACATCGCAGCTCTTACGGGCGACTGCGACTTCTCGGTACACGCAAGACGCGGAGAATATATGCTTCTTGACAAGGAGTGCGGTAACTTTACCGAGAGAACAATATTCCACACACCGAGCAAGATGGGTAAAGGAATCCTCGTTTCTCCTACCGTTGACGGAAATCTTCTCGTCGGTCCTACCGCAGTTGATATTGACGATAAGAGCGACAATTCGACCACTGCTGAGGGCTTTGCTACCCTTCGTGAAAAGGCGGCTGAAAACGTATACGGTGTACCTCTATTTAAAGTCATCACCTCGTTCACGGGACTTCGTGCAGTTGGTAGCACGGGCGACTTTATCATAAAGAGCCGTGACGGTGTCATTACTCTCGCGGGAATCGAGAGCCCCGGACTCTCCTCTGCCCCCGCAATTGCTGAGTACGTCGAGGAGCTTCTTGTAAAAGAAGGCTTTTCGGCTGATAAGAAGACAAACTATATTAGCACAAGAAAGCCCGCTCACTACTTCAGAGAGCTTTCGATGGACGAGAAAAATGAAATAATCAAAAAGGACTCCCGCTATGGTAAAATAGTCTGCCGTTGCGAGAGCATAACCGAGGGCGAGATAGTCGAGGCTATAAATACAAATCCCCGCCCCACCGACCTTGACGGTGTAAAGAGACGTACAAGAAGCGGTATGGGAAGATGTCAGGGTGGTTTCTGCTCACCCACCATCGTAGAAATTCTTGCCCGCGAAATGAACGCTCCCTTCGAAAGCATCACAAAGTTCGGCGGAGATTCTATCATAAACTACAGAAAAACAAAGGGGGACAACTGATATGAGTAGCTGTATAAAAAAAGACCTTGTCATAATCGGCGGTGGCCCTGCAGGAATGAGTGCCGCTGTTGCCGCATACGATGCGGGCGTGCGTGACCTTATAATTCTCGAGAGAGAAAGCAGCCTCGGCGGAATTTTAAAGCAGTGCATACATAACGGCTTCGGTCTTCACCGCTTCAAGGAGGAGCTTACAGGTCCCGAGTACGCATACAGATACGAGGTACAGGTTAGAGAGAGAAATATTCCATTTAAGACAGGAACTATGGTTCTTGACGTTTCCTCCGACAAGATAGTTACCGCTATGAACAGCGAGGACGGAATTTTTACCATTGAGGCAAAGACGATAATTCTCGCTATGGGCTGTCGCGAGAGACCTAAGGGAGCTCTTAATATTGCAGGCAAACGCCCTGCCGGCATCTTCACCGCAGGAACTGCACAAAAATTCGTGAATATGAACGGCTATATGCCCGGAAACAAGGTAGTTATTCTCGGTTCTGGCGACATCGGTCTTATTATGGCGAGAAGAATGACACTTGAAGGTGCTAAGGTCGAGGCAGTTTGCGAGCTTATGCCCTATTCGGGCGGTCTTGCGAGAAATATCGAGCAGTGCCTCAACGACTTCGGTATTCCGCTTATGCTCTCGCACACAGTTGTTGAAATTCACGGCAAGGACAGAGTCACGGGCGTGACCATTGCTAAGGTTGACGAAAACCGAAAGCCCATTCCCGAGAGCCGCAAATATATTGAGTGCGACACACTTCTCCTTTCGGTTGGTCTTCTCCCTGAGAACGAGCTTACAAAGGCTGCAGGAATCTCACTTGACCGCATAACGAACGGTGCTGTCGTTGACCAGAATAGACAGACCGAGATAGAGGGCGTTTATGCCTGCGGTAACGTGCTCCACGTTCACGACCTCGTTGACTTCGTTTCAGAGGAAGCGGAGATTGCAGGCAAGGCTGCGGCTGAGTATATAAACGGAAAACGCGGCGGCGAGTGCGACGTAAAGCTTGTGACCGACGGCAAGGTAAGATACACAGTACCGCAGAAGATAAGCTCGGCTGACGAAAATGTCACGGTATATTTCAGAGTTGCTGACGTATATAGAGACATTCGCATAATCGTTCGTGATGGTGAGAACGTGCTTATAAACAAGAAGAAGATAAAGGTCGCTCCGGGTGAAATGGAAACGGTTACCGTAACCCCCGAGATGATACGTGGAATGAATGGCAATACCCTTTCATTCTCGATAGAAAATGCGTAAGGAGGTAAGGATATGATAAGAGAATTAACTTGTATCGTTTGCCCGAAGGGCTGTCAGCTTCGTGTTGAGCTCTGCGGTAAAGAAATTAAGTCTATCACAGGTCATACCTGCCGTCGCGGTGAGGAATACGCAAAAACCGAGTGTACCGCCCCTCGCCGTACACTTACAACGACTGCCCCCGTTGAGGGTGGCGGAGTAGTTCCCGTAAAGACAGACGCTACCGTACCGAAGGAGCTTCTCTTCGAGTGTATGGAGCTTGTAAATAAGGCTTACGTACCCGCAGATGCTGAAGTAGGATATATCGTTATCGAAAATATCCTCGGCACGGGTGCTAACGTGGTTACTACGAGAAACGTAAAGATATAATAGCATAGAGCTTTTACAAAAATCGGCAGGGATATTGATTCTCTGCCGATTTTGTGATATAATAACTCGAAAAAAGTCTCGCTAATACAAACGTGGAACTACCTAAAGTTGAGGATTTATTATGAATAATACAAAAACTACATACAAACTCAACCGTTTTTTTTATATAGTATTTAATCCCTCTATGAATAAATGGTTGATTATTGTAAATTTAATAATGATTGCTTGGATAGTATTCAGCAATAAAAATTCTCTTTATACCGCCTTGTTTTGCTCGATAGCTGTTGATGTCATTTTGGTATTAGATCTGTTTTTTCATTCTCCCAAATTTTTTGTGACCGATGGCGAAGAAATTAAGTTTAATGAGTATGCTCATATAAAGCCCGAATCTTCCCCCTTTGTTATAACAAAAGGTGGTTTTTTCTGGCTAAAGGTAAGCTACTCCATTTCTAATATTCAAGATATTAAGTATCATCAAAATTTTATTGAAAAAATATTTGATATAGGACACATTTCTTTTTCTGGAAAAGCGGATTTTTCAGCAAAAAGAGATATGGATAGAATAAAGCGAAAAGAGCAGTTTACGATATACGGCATTAAACATTTTTCTAACTTTAAAGGTCAATTATAATATAATCAAAAATACCCCGACACCCTAAAATCTGTCGGGGTATTTTCATCCGATAAGTAGCTTTTATTTATTAACCTTAGAAAACTCGCAACCGCAATAGTCTTGGCGGTAGAGGTTGTATTCGTGCGAAAGCTCGATTGAACGCTTGTAGCCGTTCTTCTTTTTGAAGTCGGAAAAGAGATAGGACACTCCGTAGGTCTCCATAAGCTCTCCGCCTATCTCGTTGAGCCATTCTGAACGCTTGTAGGGGCTTATCGAGAGGGTTGTGGTAAAGTAATCGACACCGAGCTCCTTAGCTTTCTGTGCCGTTTTTTCGAGTCGCAGGCGATAGCAAACGGCACACCTCGACTCTCCCTCACGCATACTCTCCATTCCCTTTACCGCCTCATAAAATTTTTCGGGCTCATAGCTTTCAACGATTATCTCGGGCACGTGTGAAAGCGGCATCTCTCGGCAGAGTCTACGAAGCTCCTCGGCACGAAAATCGTTTTCCTCACAGGGAGTGATATTAGGGTTGTAGAAGTAAAGCGTTATATCAAAAACTGACGAAAGATACTCCAAAACGTAGCTCGAGCAGGGTGCACAGCAGGCGTGAAGAAGTAGCTTCGGGCGTTTACCCGAGGCCTTTATTCTCTCTATTTCACGTTCAAGCCATAAGCCATAATTTACCTTTTGTTCCATAACTCTTCCCTTTTAGTGCGTTTTACTTATTGTAACATAAATCTTAAGTTTTTACAAGTGCCTTCAATATTTGAAAACGAAGTTTCTTCCTTTTGGTAATTTGTCTTGTAGGGACAGGCGTCCTCGACTGTCCCTACATTGTTTGAGAAAACCGTTCGTTCAATCGTTTAACCCGACTCCTATACAAATACCAATTTGCCAAAAAACTTATAGGGAGAAAGACTTCAGGCTTTCTCCCTATCTTTTGTATTGTATTATTTAACAACAATATTAACGAGCTTGTTAGGAACGTAGATTTCCTTGATAACGGTCTTGCCGTCGATAGCTGCGGCAACGGTCTCGTCAGCCTTCGCAAGTGCGATAGCCTCGGGAGCGGCTGTGCCGATAGCTATATTGAGCTTAGCACGAACCTTACCGTTTATCTGAACAACTATCTCAACAGTATCGTCAGCTGTCTTAGCCTCGTCGTAGGTGGGCCAAGGCTCGTATGCGATAGTATTATCGTGACCGAGCTGCTGCCACATCTCCTCACCGATATGAGGACAGATACAAGAGAGCATCTTTATAAGTCCCTCTGCGTATTCCTTAGGACACTTGCCTTCCTTATATACTGCATTGACGAATATCATCATCTGCGAAATAGCGGTATTAAATCCAAGTGTCTCAAAGTCCTCGGTTATCTTCTTTACGCTCTTGTGGTAGATCTTTTCAAGAGCGGGAACAGGGCCGTCAACAATATTTTCGGGCTCGGTAAAGAATGCCCAAACACGGTTAAGGAACTTTCTCGCACCCTCAACGCCCTGATTGCTCCAAGGCTTTGATACCTCAAGCGGGCCCATAAACATTTCGTAAAGACGGAGTGTATCCGCACCGTACTCACGAACAACGTCACTCGGGTTTACAACGAACTCGGGGAAACGCTTACCCATCTTGATACCGTTAGAGCCAAGAATCATTCCCTGGTGAACGAGCTTCTTGAAGGGCTCCTTCGTGGGAGCAAGTCCCTTATTGTAGAGGTATCTGTTCCAGATTCTCGAATACATAAGGTGACCAACTGCGTGCTCGGGACCGCCTATATAGAGGTCAACGGGCATCCAGTGGCGGAGAAGCTCCCCATTTGCGAACTCATCATTGTTCTTCGGGTCTATATAACGGAGGAAGTACCAGCTTGAGCCTGCGGAGCCGGGCATAGTAGAAGTCTCTCTCGTACCCTTTATACCGTTCTTGTCATACTGCTTCCACTCGGTGGCATTTTCAAGAGGAGCTTTTCCGTTTTGTCCCTTGTAATTTTCAAGTTCGGGAAGAACGAGAGGAAGCTCGCTGTCGTCAAGCACGTGAATCTTTCCGTCGTCACAGTGAACAACGGGAACGGGCTCGCCCCAGTATCTCTGTCTTGCGAATATCCACTCTCTGAAATGGTAGTTTACAGTTCTCTTTGCAACGCCCATATCTTCAAGCTTCTTCGTAATAGCTTCCTTAGCCTCTTCAACGGTAAGTCCCGTAAACTCCTCGGAGTTTATGAGCTTGTATCCCTTGCCGAGATAACCTCCCTTTTCAAAGGCACATTCCGAAACGTCAACGTGGCTGAGCTTTTCGCCGTCACCGTCGATGACCTGAATCATATCAATACCATGTGCGATAGCGTACTCAAAGTCACGCTGGTCGTGTGAAGGAACAGCCATAACCGCACCCGTTCCGTAGCTTGCAAGAACGAAGTCACCTATAAACATTCTTACTTCCTTGCCGTTTACGGGGTTAATACAGGTAACGCCACGAAGCTCACAGCCCGACTTTGTCTTGTTGAGCTCGGTACGGTCCATATCATTTTTCTTAAGCGTCTCGCTTATGTACGCCTCGACCTCTTCCTTGTTCTCAATTCTCGGCATAAGCGACTTAACAATGTCACCGTCGGGAGCGAGTACCATAAATGTAATTCCGTAAATCGTCTCAATACAAGTAGTAAATATGGAAAATTCACCGCCGCCAACGATATTGAACTTAACCTCAACACCGGTTGACTTGCCTATCCAGTTCTTCTGCATAAGCTTTGTGGATTCGGGCCAATCTACCTCGTTGAGTCCCTCAAGAAGCTCCTCTGCAAACGCGGGCTGATTGATGACCCACTGCTTCATATTCTTTCTTACAACGGGGAAACCGCCACGCTCGGATTTACCGTCAATAACTTCATCGTTTGAAAGAACGGTACCAAGCTCCTCGCACCAGTTTACAGGCATATCTATATACTGTGCGTATCCGTCAAGATAGAGCTGCTTGAATATCCACTGTGTCCACTTGTAGAAATCGGGATCACTTGTAGCTATCATCTTGTCCCAGTCATAGTCAAAGCCAAGCTCCTTGAGCTGCTTGGAGAATGTTCTTATATTCTCCTGCGTAAAGCCGTTGGGGTGATTACCCGTGTTTACGGCATACTGCTCTGCGGGAAGACCGAAGGAGTCATAGCCCATAGGGTGAAGGACGTTGTAGCCCTGCATTCTCTTCATTCTCGAAACTATGTCGGTTGCCGTATAGCCCTCTGGGTGTCCTGCGTGAAGACCTACGCCCGAAGGATAGGGGAACATATCGAGAGCATAAAATTTGGGCTTTGAGAAATCCCACACGTCTGTTTTGAAGGTGTGGTTCTTTTCCCAATATTCCTGCCACTTCTTTTCAATTTCGGTATGATTATACTTCATTGCCTATATCCTCTTAAATCAATTAGTATTTATACTTAATTACTTAGTTTTCGTAAAGCTTTTCGATATTGTAAAACTCTCTTGCTTCTTTTGTGAAAACGTGAACCACAACGTTGCTGTAGTCCATAACTATCCAAGAATTGTTGTCCTTGCCCTCTACGTGATAAGGGAGAAGGTCTCTGAGTCCTATCTTGTATTCAGCCTCGTCAACGAGCGACTTTATGTGCGTTGACGTGTTACCGCTGCAAATAACGAAATAATCGGCTATCGCCGTCTTGTCCGCAACGTAGATGACCTCTACGTCAAAGCCCTTCTTTGAGTCGAGGACCTCTGCTATTGCCTCTGCTATCTCCTTTGCATCGGCATTTTCAAGCGAAGGAAGAACGGGAGTTGTCATTTCGTTCATCTCATTCATAATATTGCCTCCAATTTTTTGCTGTACTTTTTCTATTTTAATCCATTAAGGAATTTTTGTCAATATATAAATCACTTATGCGCTATCTCAATACCCGATTGTACAAGCGTTTTTGCATCAAATATCTTGTATTCTGCTTCAGAATTGTAAATATCACAAAAGCTATCATATCTCTCGTTGAGGAAAACTCTGTCCTTATCAAAATTTTCTTCAGTAACCTTAGCACCGAGTATCTCATTTAAAATCTTTATTGCAGATGGGCGAGAAATCACGTAATACGAAGCACCGCTTGCCTTTGCAACAGCTCCCTCGCCCGCAAGCGTCACGAATTTCACGTTTTCCGCGGGGATATTCATAATCTGCTTTGCAAGAGGAATTACGTTTGCCATAGGAACGTTCATTTTAATATTGTCGGACACCGCTGCAAGAATTGCACCTATCTCGAATACCGAAACGTCACTCTTGAGCTTTTTGACAAGTGCCGCCAAAAAGAGCTTTTGTGCGTCCATTCTGCCAAGATCTCCTTCAAGATAGCCCGAACGGTATCGCACGAACTTTCTCGCCGCCTCTCCGTCAAGAATATTCTTTCCTTTTTTGAGATGGATAGAGAGTCCTTGTGTCGCGTCCTCATAATTCATATCAAAGGGCACCTCGACCTCGACACCGCCAAGCACGTCAACTATCTCACCGACCGAATAAAGATCGAGAGAAATATAGTGGTCGATATTTACAGAAAAAGCATTTGACAAAAACTCGCAGAATTCCCTCTCTCCGCCAAGTGCCGAAACTGCACCGTTGAGCTTTTTGTAGCTCGACTCGGTAAACTCGGCATAGGTGTCTCTCGGTATCTGCACGACACCGATCTCTGAGCGAGTGGCATTATACGAGACGAGCATTATCACGTCGTAAAGTCCCGATGCCTCGTCCTTACCCATTATGAGAAAATTTGTGCGAAGGTCGGTATCTCCCTCGATTTGAGAGAGCCCTTCATCAAAATTCTTTTCTATTGCCGAAGCATTCGCGTCGTTATCGAAAACGAGCATAAGCCTTGCGGCGAAAAACGCCGCAAGAAAAAGAACTGTCAGTGCAAGTGCAATACCGAAAAATATTAAAACTGTTTTACCTACCCTATTCATTATAGCAACCTCTGAAAATTTCAATTTATGTAAGGCTGCTATAATAAGCATCAGTTATGCAAGGTTTGAAATAATCTCGTTTCTCGCACTTATAGTATCGGGGCTTATAACTCTTCCCTCTGCGAGAATAGCGCTTATTGTCATATCGAGTGACATCAAAAGAGTTTTGTCAAGGTGAGCGAGTCTCTCCTCTTCACTCAAATTTTGAAGCTTCTTTGAAAAGAAGAAATCGCGAAGCTTTACACAATCCTCAAAGGTTCTCGAATAGTCTATGTAGTCGGCAAGGTAAAGAAGCTTCTCTGTAAGGCTCATACCCGCACGTGCCGTAGTGTGCCAACGCACTGCCGCAATGATGTCATCGTCGGCAAACTCGGAATATATTTCGGGAATAAGAAGAGCCGCCGTTCTTGCGTGGAAGGTCTTGGGGGCAAGTCTTTCTTCCTTTTTAAACTCAATTCCGGGCTTTGAAAGAATAGAGACGTGCACCTTTTCGTCATACTCCTTCGTTATATCGTGAAGAAGTGCCGCTGCACGAAGGTCAAGTGTCTTGTCGGGACAAAAAATCTCGGCAAGAAGGGTGACCATCTTCTCAACCTCAAGCGTATGCTCATATCTTCTTGATGACAAATGCTTTGCAACGTCAGTTCTCAACGAATCAAGCATTTCCTCTGTTATTATCTTCTGCATAAAAAATCTCCTAAACGTAGAGTCCGTGTTCCCTAATATATTTCTCCACCGAGGGCGAAATCATACCCGAAACGTCTCTCTTTTCTTTTATTGCCGCACGTATCTCGGTAGACGAAATATCGATAGGCTCAACGAGTATTTTTCTGAACATTACTCCAAACTTCTGATAATACTCGCCAATTTTTGAAACTATCCTTGCGTCAAGCAAGGGATCGCTCTCGCGACGCACGTAGGTAGGATAGCAAAGCTTAAAAATATCCTCATATCGATACCACTTGTCGAAAGTAAGCACCATATCGGTACCGCACAAGAGGAAAAGTCTTGTGTCGGGACGCGAAAGCTCCTTGAGTGTATCATAAGTATAGCTTTTCCCACCACGCTTGATTTCAATATCCGAAATCACTATTCCATCAATTCCCTCAAACGCAAGCTCACACATACGAAGGCGGTGTATGGGATCGTCGGACGCATCTATTTGCTTGTGAGGCGGAATTGCCGTAGGAATTATAAAAAGGTAGTCGAGCTTCATCTGCTCCATAAACGCCTTTGCCGCCACGACGTGTCCTACGTGAGGTGGTGCAAAGGTGCCGCCGTAAACTCCTACTCGAAGTGTATCGTTTATCATATTAAAGCTCTATCCTCTTCTTTTTCTCGGACTCGCGGTAAAGAATTATCTTCTTTCCAACGACTCCGACGACCTCAGCCGAGGTAGCCTCTGCAAGTGCTTCAGCGACTTCTCTTGCCTCTTCACCCGAGTTTTCAAGAACCGCCATTTTGATAAGCTCTCTTGCTTCAAGGGCATCGGACACCGTCTTTATAAGGTTTTCACCTATCCCGCCCTTTCCTATCTGCATTATCGTAGGCTCGGTCGATGCGAGCGAGCGAAGATAAGCTCTCTGTTTTGATGTAAGCATTATAAATTCTCCTTAATTTTTACAAGTCTCTCACCGAGAAGCTTTACAGCCTCGCCTCTGTGAGAAATACCGTTCTTTTCGTCAGCACCCATTTCAGCAAAGGTTTTTCCAAGAGGTGCGTAGTAAAAGAGCGGATCGTATCCGAAGCCTCTTTCACCGCGTCTCTCTGTGAGTATCTCTCCCCCTGCTTTGCCGATGACGCAAAAGTCCTCATGCTCACCGTCAGGAAATACACAGGCAAGTGCACAAACGAATTCCGCTGCTCTCGAGTCCTTGTCCTCGAGATTTTTCAGCAAAAGATCGTTGTTTGCCTCGTCGTCTCCGTGCTCACCCGCATATCTTGCGGAAAAAATCCCGGGGGCACCGCCAAGTGCCTTTACACAAAGCCCCGAGTCATCACCGACTCCTATATAGCCCGAGCGTGCGGCGGCTCTCGCCTTGATGTACGCGTTTGCCTCAAAGCTGTCTCCGTCCTCAACTATCTCGTCAAACATACCCACGTCATCGAGCGAAAGAAGCTCAACTCCGTCAATGTATTTGCTGAGAAGGGCGTTAAGCTCTCCTATCTTCTTTTTGTTGTGAGATGCAACTACTATCTTCATTTTTGCCTCATTCCTCAAAAAGTGCCTCAACGAACTCGCGTGAGTCAAACTCCTGCATATCGTCTATCTTCTCACCTACGCCAATAAATTTGACGGGAATACCAAGCTCCTTCTTGATGGAAATGACTATACCGCCCTTTGCAGTACCGTCAAGCTTATTGAGCACAAGTCCCGTAATCTCTGCCGAATTCTTAAATTCCTTAGCCTGAAGAATGGCATTCTGTCCCGTCGTTGCGTCAAGCACGAGGAGATTTTCTCGGCTCGCACCCGGCAATTCCCTCTCAATAACTCTGTTTATCTTCGAGAGCTCATTCATAAGGTTTACCTTGTTGTGAAGTCTGCCCGCAGTATCGACTATAAGCACGTCAGCCTCACGCTTCTTTGCGTATGCAATAGCATCGAAAACGACCGCCGCAGGATCGCTTCCCTCGTTCTGCTTGACTATGTCAGCACCCGAACGCTCACACCAGACCGCAAGCTGATCGATAGCTGCCGCACGGAAGGTGTCCGCCGCCGCAACTACGACCTTTTTTCCGCTCTTTATAAGTCTGTTTGATATTTTACCGATAGAGGTGGTCTTTCCCGCACCGTTTACACCGATAACGAGAATTACTGACGGTCTTGTATTGAGCACAAGGGACTCGCCCTCGCCTATCATCTCGGAAAGTATCTCGCGGAGCGTCTCTGTGACCTGCTCCTTCTCTTTGAGTCTGCCGTCCTTTATACGCTCGCGAAGCTCGTCGATTATCTCCTCGGTGGCGTTTACGCCAACGTCCGAGCAAATAAGCAGCTCCTCAAGCTCGTCAAGAAGGTCCTCGTCGACCTTAACGAAGGCACGGACGATATTATCTACCTGACCGAATATTGCATTTTTTGTTTTTGCCAGACCGCTTTTCAGCTTATCCAAAAATGCCATCTAAATCGTCTCCCTCTCTTTTTTGAATTTCATCCACGTTAAGCTCAAGCACCTTCGAGATACCTCTCTGCGGCATAGTAACTCCGTAAAGTCTGTTTGCCGCTTCCATAGTACCTCTTCTGTGCGTGATAAGCACGAACTGCGTGGAATTCGAATATCTCTTTATGTATTCGGCAAATCTCGCAACGTTTACTTCGTCGAGTGCCGCCTCTATCTCGTCGAGAATACAGAAGGGCGTGGGATTTACCTTTATTATCGCAAAGAAGAGTGCTATAGCAACGAACGCCTGCTCTCCACCCGAAAGCTGTACCATATTCTTGATGATCTTTCCGGGAGGTGCCGCCTTTATCTCAATTCCGCTTTCAAGCACGTTTTCGGGATCGGTAAGGATAAGCTCTGCAGAGCCACCGCCGAAAAGCTCCGAAAATACGGCATTGAAGTTTTCGTTGATCTGGTTGAAGGATTTGACGAAGGCATCTTCCATATCGCCCTCGAGACCTTCTATAATACCGAGAAGCTCCTTCTTCGCCCTATCGAGATCGTCAAGCTGTGCCTTCATATAATCGTATCTTTCCTTGACTTCCTTGTACTTATTCACAGCGTCAAGGTCAACGTTTCCTATAGCACGGAGCTTGTTGCGGTACTCGGTCTGCTTTGCGAATGCCGCACCTCTGGTCTCAGGAGTTATCGCCTCGTAGCCGAGTGCGACCGCATCGGCACGGGTAAGCTCATAGTCGTCAAAGAGCTTTGTGGCAAGCTTATCCTGCTCAGCACGAAGTCCCTCAAGACGGCTCTCGCACTTGGTATATTCTCTGAAGATAAGCTCCTTTTGAGCCATCTTCTCACGCATCTTAGCGTTTAGCTCGTTGAGCTTCTTTTCGAACTCACAAGCTCCCTCTTCGACCTCGGCACGCTTTGCGTTAAGCTCCGCAAGCATCTTTTCGCCCTCTGCGTATTTTTCTCTGTTAGCCTTCTGCTCTGCCTCGATAAGAGAGATTTTTTCGGTAAGCTGTGCCATTCTCTCTCTCTGCTTTGCGTCTTCCTCAAAGAATTTTTCTATGCGGGCATCAGACTGCAAGAGCATCGCCTTTGCCGTCTCGATATCCTTAAGTGTCTCGGAAATACCGATATAAAGCTCGGTCTTTTTCTTCTCGCTCTCATCGAGTCGGTCTCCAAGCTCACCGAGAAGAACGTTCTTCTTTTCGCGTACCGCAGAGATCTCCTCGACCGCGTTTGCGATCTCCTCTATCCTTGCGTTGAAGGTCGCTATATCCTCATCGTATCTTGAATACGCCTCAAGCATATTGTCATAGTCCGCTTTTAGACGTGCTACAAGCGTATTGTTTGCCTCAAGCTTTGCTATAAGCTTTTCAAGATCTGCCCTCTCGTTGCTGATAAGCACGTCAAGAATTCTCTTCTTGTTCTCTCTCTCGGCTCTCTCGTCCTCAAGAGTCTCTATCTCTTCAGCGAGTGCGTTAAGCTCCTTTTGCTCTGCCTCAATAGTCTTATTAAGACTTTCGAGCTCCTCGTCGAGCTTTTTGATCTCGGTGGCACGGCCGAGGAAATTACCGCCTCTCTTTACGGAACCGCCCGTATACGAGCCCTGCGGATTTATGACCTGTCCGTCAAGCGTTACCGCCTTGACCTTGTATTTAAGCTTTTTCGCCATCTCGGTCGCGTTGTCAAGCGTATCAAACACAACCGTTCTTCCGAGTATCGATGAAATGACGTCAGAAAACTTCGAATCGCACGACACAAGCTCGTCTGCAATTCCTATATAACCCTCAAGCCCTGCCGCGAGTCGCATTTCCTCGGTGACGCTCTGAGGCTTAGTTGAAGTGAGGGGGAAGAAGGTAGCTCTGCCCGCGTCGGCACGCTTAAGTGCCGCTATCGCGTCCTTTGCCACGCTCTCGTCCTCAACCACTATGTGCTGAAGATTTGCCGCAAGTGCCGTTTCAACGGCAACAACGTAATAGTCGTCAACCGAAATAAGCTTAGAGAGAGGTCCGTAGATCTTTCCGCACTTATTTCCCTTTTTATCCTTTATCTCGCCCTCGGCATACTTCTTCATAACGAAGCGAACGCTTCCCGAATAGCCCTCGAGCTGCTC
Source organism: Clostridia bacterium (assembly GCA_017503865.1). Lineage (GTDB taxonomy): Bacteria > Bacillota > Clostridia > Oscillospirales > CAG-272 > HGM12713. Next base: position 22,013 of record JAFVSI010000013.1, read on the forward strand.
TTCCATAGAGCGAATCGTATCTCTACGCTGTGCAAGTGAATCTCTCGATATCTTTTTCTCGATAAGTGCCTCGTTTGCATCGTGACGCTTCGAGTAGAGGTCTGCAAGCACCGAGCTCTTTTTCTCTATCTCGGATTTACACTCGTCACTCGCCTTTTCGTAGCCGCTGACAGTCTCCTCTTTCTCCTTAGCCTCGCTCTCCATCGAAGCAGAGTTCTTTTCCTGCTCGCTTATCTGCATAAGCATAGCCGTATGCTTATCGGTATCGGACAGTCTCGCCTTTTCGATTACCGAAAGTCTTGCCTTTATATCGACCGACTCGGACTCGAGTGCGTGAATATCGTCAAGGGCACGGGCTATGTCGAATTCAAGATTTTTCTTTTCTTCTTCCTGCTTTTTGCAAAGCTCCTCAGTCTCCGACTGCTTTTGTCTCTTTGCAAGAAGAAGTGCCTCAAGCTCTGCTATATGTGCCTCTTGGAGCTTGCCCGATGCCTGCTCGTCCTCAATACTCTTTGCTACCGATGAGAGTGCCCCCTCGGCTGCCGCGAGCATTTCCTTCGTATGTAAAATATTCGTCTCACCGACTCTGAATTCGCTATCAAGTGCGTGAACGCTGTCGGTAAGCTCGCGTATCTCGGTAAGTAAATTTTCGGATGCCTGCTTATTTGTCTGCGATGCCGCAAAAAGTCTCTCGTTTTGTACCTCGAATGCACGGATAGAGTCCTCTGCACTCTGAAGGTCAAGGCTCGAGTGCCTGAACTTCTCCTCTGCCCCCGATATATCGGCACGGAGCTTTTCGGTATCGTAAAGCCAAAGCTGAACGTCAACCGCCTTTTTCGCATCTATAAGCTCAATAGCACGCTTAGCCTTTGCCGCCTCTTTTTCAAGAGGGCCTACCTGTGCCTCTACCTCAAGGAAAATATCGGTAATACGGGTAATGTTATCGTCGGCAGACGCAAGCTTTCTTTCGGTCTCGCTCTTCTTGTGTCTGAATTTTGCAATACCCGACGCGTCCTCGAATATATCACGGCGGTCGTCACTCTTCTTAGCGATTATCTCGGCAATTCGTCCCTGACCGATTATGGAATATCCGTCACGTCCAACTCCCGTATTCATGAATAGCTCGTAGATATCGCGAAGACGCACGGCACGTCTGTTTATAAAATACTCGCTCTCACCCGCACGGTAATAACGTCTTGTTACAGTTACCTCATCGTAAGGACAGTCAAGACGCACGAAGGGATCGGTATTGTCAAAGGTGACCGATACCTCTGCATATCCCATAGGACGGCGTGTGTCAGCACCGCCGAAAATGATGTCTTCCATCTTCGAGCCTCGGATGTTTTTGGTCGATACCTCACCGAGAACCCAACGCATAGCGTCCGATATATTAGATTTTCCGCTTCCGTTAGGACCGACAATGACCGTAGTGCCACCTTCAAAGGTAAGCCTCGTCTTATCGGGGAACGATTTGAAGCCTTGAAGCTCAAGTGATTTGAGATACACCGCTTTTCTCCTTTCGGACAAATAATTTATTTGATCAGTTAAAATTTCCTTCAAAAAGATATATATACATTATAACTCAAAATATCATTTTTTTCAAGCACTTTTACGTCTTTGAAGCCGTATTTTTGACAAAGTTTTAGCTTATTTTTCTTATTTTGCCCCACTACCTTCGAAATATCGCCTTTTTTTGCAAAAACGGTGAGTATTTTTCCACTAAAATCGGCATTTTCCACCCCGAAATCAGCCTCTATCTTCTCGCAAATTCTCATAAAATAAAGCTCTGACATTACAAGCTCGCCAAGTGCTGCGTGACTTGCTCCCCCATACACCTTTTCGTCACTCGAAAGATTGTCGCTCGAGCAAAGCCCTATACGTATGCAATTGACCTTATTCTTCTCGAAAATATCAAGCACTGCGGCACTTCTGAGGACTGCCTCTTCGTTAGTTATGGGCGAATATTCGCCCACCTCTGCCATACGGCAAAGCTCGGTATCGTAAAATACGACTGTAGGATAAATTCTCGCTCCGTCAGCACCTATCTCGCAAATTTTTCTCGCAGTATAAAGCTCCTTTTCGAGAGTTGATTTAGGCAGACCTATCATCATCTGCCCGACGAGCGAAAAGCCCCTCTCCTTTATAAGTCTTGCCGCTCTCACGGCACAAGCGGCATCGTGTCCTCGCCTTGACGCCATAAGCACCTCATCGTCCATACTCTGAAGCCCAAGCTCAACGGTTTTTACGCTGTAACGGGACAAAATATCGAGTATTTCTTCGTCAATGTAGTCGGGACGGGTGGAAAGTCTTATGCTTGAGACGCGTCTACCATTGCCGCAAATATAGCTCTCGGCAATATCGAGCAGGGATACCATAAGGTCACGGTCAATTCCCGTAAACGAGCCACCGAAAAATGCTATCTCGCACTCATCTCCCTCGCTACAGGTAGACAGCACGTCCTCTATTTCTTTTGTAACTGTCGAAATGTCAAAATCTCCGTGTCCCGAAATCGAGCGTTGATTGCAAAAAACGCAGTCGTTAGGACAGCCGAGATGGGGTATGAATATCGGTATATTTATATGTCTCATTCAAAAAAATCTCCGTACAAACGAGAAAAATGAGCATTATCTGCTCATTTTTCACAAAATCAGTTTGTTCCGAAAAGCTCAAGAGCGGCACATGCCGCATTCTGCTCAGCCTCTCGCTTTGTTTTGCCGCTTCCCTTGCCTATCACGTTTCTGTTAAGTCTCGCCTCAACCCAAAAGGTTTTATTGTGGTCAGGGCCCTGCTCGTCAACCGTAACGTACTCAAGGTAGTCGCCCTCAGCCTGCTGTATAAACTGCTGAAGCTCGGTCTTAAAATCTCTATGCACTCCCGTATCGCCTATCTTCTTTATCTCCGCTACAACAAAGGGCAAAAGAAAATCCTTAACCGTAAGCTTTCCGTTTTCCCCTGCGTCAATATATATAGCCGCAAGAAGTGCCTCAAATGCGTTTTCGAGATTCGACTGTCTCTCTCTGCCGCCGTTCTTCTCCTCGCCTACACCGAGGTACAGATAGTCGCCAAGCTCAATACTTCTCGCGTAAGACGCAAGAGCACTCGACTGAACGACTGCCGCACGGAGCTTTGTAAGCTCTCCCTCGGGGCTTTGAGCATATTTTGAGTAAAGATATTCGCTTACGATTATCGAAAGCACCGAATCCCCAAGGAATTCGAGACGCTCGTTGCACTCGGCAAACCTTTTCTTTGCCTTAAGCTCGTTTGCATAAGACGAGTGAGTGAGTGCCTTTTCGAGCAATTTTATGTTTTTAAATTCGTAGCCTATTTTTTCTTCAAGCTCTGCTATGTTTCTTGGCATAACCGACCCTTAAATTCCTTTCGTTATTCCTCGCTGCCTTCAGCTTTCACCGAGGCTTTTTTCTTCGGGAAAAGCTCAGCTGATTTAGCATTAAGCTCCTCTATCATTCCCGATCTTGCGTATGCTGCCGCCTGACGTATCGCATTCTTGAACGCCTTTGCGTTTGACGAGCCGTGTGCCTTTATAACAGGCTTTGCGATTCCAAGCAAGGGGGCACCGCCGTGCTCACTCGAGTCAAAATTTTTCTTTACGGCAGAAAGCTGCTTCTTTGTAAGAAGATACGCCATCTTTGTACCGAAATTCGAGGTAAAGAGACCTCTCAGCGTATTCATCATAAGCTTGCCCATTCCCTCGATATTTTTGAGGAGTATGTTGCCTGTAAATCCGTCGGTTACAAGCACGTCACACGCATTTTGCGGTATCTTGTTGCCCTCAACGTTTCCTACGAAATTTACCTTGTCGCACTCGCGAAGAAGTGCATAGGTAGCAAGCTGAAGCTCGGTTCCCTTTGTCTCTTCCGCACCGTTGTTGAGAAGTCCCACGCGGGGTGACTCAACGCCGTACATCTTCTTCATATACTCACTGCCGATTATGGCAAACTGCACGAGATACTCGGGCGTTACGTTGATATTAGCTCCCGAATCGAGAAGGAGAACGGGTGGCGTCATAGGAAGCACCGTTGCTATTGCGGGGCGGTTGAGTCCCTTTATTTTTCTGACGATAAGCGATGCACCCGCAAAAAGTGCACCTGTATTTCCCGCACTTACAACAGCATCTCCCTTTCCCTCTTTAAGAAGGCGAAGAGCCGTACTCATCGAGGAATCCGCCTTTGCACGGTTGACCGAGAGAGGATCGTCACACATCTCGATAACGGTCTCGGTATGTACTATTTCAAGCGAGGAAGTGTCGCACCCGCATTCGTCAAGTGCCGCCTTTATCTCGTTTTCGTTACCGACAAGGACAAGCTCTATTCCCTCAAACTCACGAAGTGCCGCAACAGCACCCGAGACGAGCTCCTTCGCCCCCTTGTCACTTCCCATTACGTCTGCTATTATCTTCATAATTTTTCTCCTTAAATCGAGTATTTTTCCTTAATAGCATCTATTTCCTCGAGTGCTCTTTTTGAGACTACCTCGTACTTTGCTATCTTTCCGCCCTTGACCTTGTAGCCAAGAGGCTCAACTATACCGAAATTTGCATTCATAGGCACAAACTTTCCGCTCGCACCGCCACACGAAACGTAAGACGACATCGCACCTATCATCGTGCGTCTTGAAAACTCTATTTTAGAAAGTCCCATAAGACTTCTCGCGGCTGAAAGTCCCGCCAAAAAGCCCGATGCGGCAGACTCTATATATCCCTCTACTCCCGTCATCTGTCCCGCAAAATATACGTTATCCTTCTCTATCATACGGTAGGACGAGTCAAGCATTCCGGGCGAATCGAGGTAGGTGTTTCTGTGCATTATTCCGTAACGCAAGAACTCTGCATTCTCAAGTCCCGGTATCATACGAAAGACTCTCTTCTGCTCCCCGAAGGTGAGGTGTGTCTGAAATCCAACGAGATTATACATCGTTCCCTCGGCATTCTCGCGGCGAAGCTGAACGACGGCATAGGACTCCTCTCCAGTTCTTGCGTCAACGAGACCGACAGGCTTGAGAGGTCCGTAACGAAGCGTATCGTAGCCTCTCTTTGCCATAACCTCAACGGGCATACAGCCCTCAAAAACGGTTATCTTTTCCTGTTCCTTCTTGTCGAATTCCTTAAGCTGTGCTTCCTCTGCGGTAGTAAGTGCCTGCCAGAAGGCGTCGTACTGTTCCCTATTCATAGGACAGTTGATATAGTCGGCATCACCCTTGTCATAACGCGATGCAAAAAATGCAACGTCCATATTTATCGAATCGAAGTCAACGATAGGTGCTGCAGCATCAAAAAAATGAAGCGACGAGCAGCCGAGACTGTCCCTTATATAGTCAGCCATAGCGTTTGAGGTGAGGGGCCCCGTTGCGATAATATTCATCTCACCGTCAGCGATATCCGTCGCCTCGGCAGAAATTATCTCTATGTCGGGATTGCTCTTTATTTTGTTAGTTATATATTCCGAAAAAAGCTCTCTGTCAACTGCAAGTGCCGAGCCTGCGGGAACTCGTGTGGCGTCAGCCGCTTCCATAATAAGCGAGCCCATACGGCGAAGCTCCTCTTTGAGAAGTCCCACCGCATTCGTCACACTGTCGGAACGCAAGGAATTCGAGCAAACAAGCTCGGAGAATTTTTCGGAGTGATGTGCGGGAGTGAATTTGTGCGGCTTCATCTCGTAAAGCCTTACTCTCGCACCGCATTTTGTGGCACGGTCTGCAGCCTCACAGCCTGCAATCCCCGCACCGTAAATATTTATAATAGGTTTCATACTTTTACACAAATTTTCAAATTTTGATTTTTAGGGGTGTTTATTTAAATGCGGGGGAACCTCCTTTTTTAGGAAAATAGCTTCGTCACGACGAAGCCGTCTCTTCCCCCGCACCCCCTTCCACAAAAAACTTTTCAAACCATTTTTAAAGCAAAGGTGAGGTTTATACTTCTACGGAGAGCTTACGCCTTACTATTGCTTGATTTCAAGAGACTTTGCATAGACACGAAAGCTATAATTACGGTAATAAAAATTATTAAAAAAGTTTTTAAGAGTGGGGGTGCGGGGGCGGGTGGTTTTTTCAAAAAACACCTGCCCCCGCATAAAGAACACACCTACAAATACCTATTTTAATCTTCCTTATCCGCTTCGATACGAGCCTTGTAGCCGCAACCCTCTGTGTGGCAGATGAGCATAGACTGTCCTTTTTTGCGGAAGAGCATCTCACCGCACTTAGGGCATTTCTCATTGACAGGAAGGTCCCACGAAGAGAAATCACAGGTAGGATACTTCTCACAGCTATAGAACACCGTCTTGTTTCTGCCGTTCTTCATAACTATCTTCGAGCCACACTTAGGACAAGGAACACCAATGTCCTTCGTCTTTTGCTTTGTGAAGTTACAAGCGGGATACTTGCTGCAAGCAAAGAAGCTTCCGTATCTTCCCGTTCTCTGTACCATATCGGCACCGCACTTTTCGCACTTGAAATCGGCAATTATAGGCTTTTTAGCCTCTGCTTCTTCTTCCGGCGGGGTTTCCTTTTCCGCTGTCACAAGGGGCTTTGTATTCTTGCACTTGGGGTAGTTGGGACAAGCGGCAAACTGACCGAATCGTCCGTTCTTAACGACCATCACGCTTCCGCACTTTTCGCAGATAATGTCGGTCTTCTCAACGGGTATCTGAGGAGCCTCTGTCTTAGCCTTTTCCTCAGCAGAATCAAGCTCCTTTGAAAATCCCTTCCAGAATCCGCCAAGAACGTCATTAACCTCGTACTTGCCGTCTTCTATTGAGTCGAGGTCTTTCTCCATCTTTGCTGTAAACTTGTAATCAACAACGTCAGGGAAGCTCTCGAGCATAAGCTTGTTAGTTACCTCACCGATAGGCGTGGGAACGAGAGCCTTGCCCTCTTTCTTGACGTAATTTCTTGCAAGAATAGTTGAAATTATCGTAGTATAGGTACTTGGTCTGCCGATACCTGACTCATCAAGGAAATTGATGAGAGAGGACTCGGTATATCTTGCAGGGGGAGCTGTAAAGTGCTTTGCGGGAGATACAGCCATAGACTCAAGTGTATCCTTCTCCTTGATATCGGGGAGCTTTATATCCTTCTGCTCCGACATCTCGTCAGCACCCACAGTGACCTCCTTCTCACTCTCCTCGTAAACCGCCATATATCCGGGGAACTCAACTGTATATCCGCCCGTTCGGAAGATATATCCCGCAGACTCGAAATCAGCGTTTACGGTAGCAAGGGTAGCAGACTCCATCTGGCTTGCGATGAATCTCTCCCAGATGAGCTTGTAAAGCTTGTACTGGTCTGCAGTTACGTATTTCTTTATCATAGCGGGCTCTATCTCAACGTGCGAGGGACGAATTGCCTCATGCGCGTCCTGAGCACCCTTCTTTGCCTTGTACTGTCTCGGTGACGAAGGACAGTATTTGTCACCGTATTTCGATTTGATAAGCTCTGCCGCCGCACCTTGTGCATCTGCAGAGATGCGGAGCGAGTCGGTACGCATATAGGTTATAAGACCTTGCACGCCGCCGTTTTGAGAGCCGATATTAACACCCTCGTAAAGCTCCTGTGCGATCCTCATAATTCTCTGAGACTGGAAGCCAAGCTTACGAGACGCTTCCTGCTGCATAGTTGAGGTCGTAAAGGGGGGAGCGGGCATTTTCTTTCTCTTCGCTCTCTTTATCGACTTTACATTAAAGCTCTTATTCTCGATAGCCTTGACTACCCTACTTGCATCGTCCTCGCAGGAAAGTGCTATCTTGCCGTTTTCATCTCCGTAGAAATGAGCAATAAAGCTCTTACCCTCTCCCGCAGAAAGCTCAACGTCGATAGTCCAGTATTCGGTAGGAACGAAATTTCTTATCTCTTCCTCACGCTCAACGATAATTCTCGTAGCAACCGACTGAACTCTTCCCGCAGAAAGACCGCTCTTTACGTTCTTCCAAAGGAAGGGAGAGAGCTTGTATCCAACTATTCTGTCAAGAATTCTTCTCGCCTGCTGTGCGTTTACGAGATTCATATCTATCTGGCGGGGCTCCTTTATTGCCGCCTTGACCGCACTCTTAGTGATCTCGTTAAAGGTCACTCTGAGAGTCTTATCAAGCGGAATACCGAGAGCTGTCGCTAGGTGCCACGAAATTGCTTCTCCCTCACGGTCAGGGTCGGGTGCGAGGAACACTTTGGTCGCGTTCTTTGCTTCCTTCTTTATCTCCTTAATGAGATCTCCCTTTCCTCGAATGTTTATATAGTGAGGCTCAAAGCCGTTTTCAATATCCACTCCAAGTGAGCTTTTGGGAAGGTCACGCACGTGTCCCTTAGACGCGATGACCTTATAATTTGAGCCAAGATAACCCTTTATGGTAGATGCCTTAGAGGGAGACTCAACTATAACAAGATTTGCCATTTATATATTTCCTTTCGTATGTTGTATGTATCTTAATTTTATTATTTTCTAACGTAAAGTCCGCCGGGTAGCGAAGTAACGAGACCGCAAAGCTCAAGCATCGTGAGTGCGGTTATCACGTCTCCTATGTCGCACCCCTCGACTATAAGTGCATCGGGGCTGACTGCCGTATCTATCGGCATTTGTGCAAACACCTTCTTGGCAGTTTCATCAAGTCCTGCAAGAAGCTCCTCGGCAACCGTTTCCCTTACGGGAGCATCGGTGTCCAAGACTTTTGCAGTAGTCTTTTCTTCTGCCTTTGTTTTTTCACCGAGAGAGACATTCTCTTCGGTCGAGAACTCTTCCTTTTTGTACGACCTCGCACAAATACCAAGCTCCTCGAGAAATTCCCCGTCAAGCTCAGAGTCAGAGCGAGCCTTTGCCTTTTTGAGTCCTCTGTAATTTATAACGTCGTGATATAGAAAATCGTAATGCTCGATTATATCGTCCGAGCAAAGTGCAACGTAAGCACCGTCACGGATAAGCTCGTTAGGTCCTTCGGAGTTGCTTTCGTCGACCTTACCTGGCAGAGCAAAGACCTCTCTTCCCTGTGCGATAGCGTTTTTAGCGGTTATAAGTGCACCGCTTCTGCGGTCACCCTCGACGACAAGCGTACCTTGACAAAGACCGCTGATTATCCTGTTTCTCACGGGGAAATTGTATTTTTCGGGAGAAGTCGAAGGCATATATTCACTTATGACCGCACCCGTTTTTGCTATTTTTTCATAAAGCTCTCTGTGTTGCTTTGGATATACGACGTCAATTCCACAGCCAAGCACCGCGACAGTTTCACCACCCGCCGCTATTGCTCCGCCTGACGCAACGCCGTCTATTCCGAGTGCCATTCCGCTGACCACTATTGCATTTGCCGCCGCCATTTCATAGGCTATTTTATACGCAGATGCCTTTCCGTATTCACTCATTTTTCTCGTTCCGACAACGGCAAGTGAGAGTCTTGAATTAAAATCGGGAAGCTTTCCCTTGCAGAAAAGCACAGCGGGCGGATCTTCAAGCTGACGCAAGCGAGACGGATATTTTTTGTCGCCGTAAGTGATAATATCTATCTTGTTTTTCTTGCAGAAGCTTACCACTGAATAAGACTCCTCAAGACTTTTGTCGCAAAGCTTTGCCTTGAGTCGCTCACCGATACCCTCGATATGCTCTATCTCGTTTTCATCGAGTGAATATACGTCAAACGGCTCTAAAAACCGCTCTATTATTCGCACGAAGCTCTTTGAAGCCACTCCGCACGCACGGGCAAGCCATATCCAATATAAGGTCTGTTCGTTTAACATATCTTCACCCCCGAAAAAGAAAGATTTAGGAGCGTACCGTCTCCCACATAAGTATTCCTGCTGCCATCGCAGCATTGAGAGACTCGCATCCCTCTCGCATAGGAATTATGACACATTCGCTACACGCGTCCATCGTTTTGTCACTAAGTCCGTGCCCCTCGTTTCCTACAATGAAAACGTCGGTCGGTAAAATATCTACCTCGCCAAGCTTTTTCGCATTATTCGAAAGAGCCGCACCGAAAACCCTTCTTCCCGTATTTCGAAGGGCTTTTATACAATCGCAAAAGTCGCCATCGCCGAGAGTGACGGTACCAAGCATAAACAAAGCCCCCATTGCAGCTCTGATCGTTTTAGGATTATATATATCCGCACAGTCGGCACTGAGTATAAGTCTGTCAATCCCGAGAGACGCCGCAGTACGTATTATTGTTCCGAGATTGCCGGGATCTCTTATAGACTCGAGCATAAATACCCTCTCCCCGTCCGACAGAGAAAGCTCGGACGCACCGAGTGCCACCGTGTGCAATTCGCTTTGTTGCTTTGCTACACAGATAACTCCCTCGGGAGATTTTTCCTCGCTCATCTTTGAAAACACGTCGTCAGAGACCACAACAAGAGGCAAATCGCGACTTGCAAGTCTTTGTGTAACCGTGTCAAGCTTTGACTCTGCGACAAAGACGTATTCGAGCGAAACGCCCTTTGAAAGTGCCTCGCCGCAAAGCTTTATACCGTCAAAGCGAAAAAGTCCGCTCTCTTCTCTGCCCTTCTTACGCTCGAGCGAGCAGACGAGCTTTACAAGCCTGTTTTGTCTTGAACGAATGACGTCGTTTTGCATTTTGGCACCCCCATTTTTCTTCTTTATAAACTCAAACAAGGGACTGTTGCGTTTGGCAACAGCCCCTCTTCCAGCTCTGATTAAAGAGCTGCCTTAGCCTTATTTACGAGTTCTGCGAAAGCTGCCTTGTCAGCAACTGCGATCTCAGCGAGCATCTTACGGTTGAGGTCGATACCAGCAACCTTAAGACCGTGCATAAATGTAGAATAGTTCATTCCGTTTGCCTTTGCCTGTGCGTTGATACGCGCGATCCAAAGTCTGCGGAAATCTCTCTTCTTCATCTTTCTTCCGGCAAACGCATAGTTGCCGCTCTTCATTACGGCTTGCTTAGCCATCTTGAAGTGCTTGGATTTTGCACCCCAGTAACCCTTCGCAGCCTTAAGTATTTTATTTCTTCTCTTGCGCGTTGCTACAGCGCCCTTGATTCTTGCCATTTTATTTTCCTCCTGTTAACTGTTGTCTTCCAAATTGATTACTTCTGGATAAGAACTCTGATGTTAGGTGTCATAGAGCTCGAAAGAATTGCACTCTGACGCAAGTGTCTCTTTCTCTTAGCGGTCTTGAGACCGGTGTTATGTCTGTGGTGGCAGTGTCCGATCTTAACCTTACCGGAAGCTGTTACAGAAAATCTCTTGGCAGAAGCCTTATGTGTCTTGATTTTTCCCATTTTTCTATACTCCTTTTTGAATATCGTTTATCAAAATTGCGTAGAACGCATTATTTTGCAAATTTGTCCGTCTCAGTTCGATTTGAATTTGAGAGGTGTGAGCGTTACGCTCATTACACGTCCGTCAAGAACGGGAGCCTTGTCAGATGCACCGAGCTCGGCACATTCGGTGATAAACTTCGTCATTATCTCCTGACCTATGGCGATATGACTCATCTCACGGCCCTTAAAACGCATTACGACTCTGACCTTGTTTCCGTCAGAAAGGAAACGCTGTGTGTGCTTGAGCTTGGTGTTGAAATCGTGAGTGTCGATTCTGCACGAAAGCTGTATTTCCTTTATCTCGATGACCTGCTGCTTCTTCTTTGCTTCCTTTTCCTTTTTATCTCTTTCAAAGCGATACTTACCGTAGTCCATTATACGACATACGGGCGGGGTAGCCTGCGGAGCCATAAGCACGAGATCGTATCCCTTGTCGTAAGCAATTTCGAGTGCTGCCTCAGGGCTCATTATACCGAGTGCTGCACCGTCCTCACCGACAACTCTTACCTCTTTAGCCTTGATCTCCTCATTGATGAGCAAATCCTTTTGATTGTCCTTTGCGCTAATGTTAAATACACCTCCAAAAACCGAAAACGGTAAAAAAAATCGTGCCAAAGAATAAACTTCTCCGCACGAAACACACCTCTATAACAAGTTGCAAAATACACCCTATTATAAAAGGAAAATATTATACCGTACACGCCCTTGCGGCACGGTGAGAACGGAGAGTTCTTCTTCATTGCTCGAACATTTTACCACAAAACATTTATCTTGTCAATACTTTTTTAAAAAATTCCTCACCCGATGGAAAAACGCGGGGGAAAACAAGGGCAAAATCGCAAAAAATTACATTTGAAGTCCGCTTTCGAGTTCAAACGACATTCTTTTTTGTCAAAAATGCCCAAAGATGTACGACATTCTTGCTGTTTTTTTCTCCCCTGTATCTTTTATAACGAAAATTTGTCCTAAAAATCGTCAAAATTGATTATTTACAAATCGGTTTTTTTGATGTATAATAACTATGCTGTCGGCGGCACCAACACCACAGCGTCACGCACAACGGTTTCTTCGTTTTGGCAAGGTATCAATCTTATGATATTTTTTCATCGCCTCACGAGATCCTGTTGTGCTTTTTTTATTGTTTATATAATACTCGGGTAGTCCTTTTTTAAGGGGCTACCCGAAATTTTTATTACTTAAAACAAAACCTAAGCTTCACCGTATTTGCGAAAAGCGGATATGAGATCTCGTTTTCGGTATTGCTCACGACCTCAAGCCTGTCACAAGTCACGTAAATTCCCTTTTCTACCCCGACCGACTCAATGTAAGGATTTTCCTTAGCAAACTCAGAATCAACCTCGGCTGAAAGCTCGTGGGCGACGAGCAGAGGTATATCGCGGTATTTTTGGCACTCTGCCGACAGTGCATCGCAAAACTCGGTGCTTGTGATAAGCTTTTGTGTGTTATTGTTAAAGCCACCGACAAAAGCTATCTTTTCTCCCCGAAGATTCTCCATAACGAGCGTGATTATCTCACCCTCGCCCACAAGAACACTCCTTGATTCGACGCATCTGAAATTTAAAGTATCATAATAATAAAAGCTGTTGTTGCTAAGATTTATAAGCTGTAGGAGATTGCGTCTAAGATTTGTCAAAACACTTGATGAAAGTCTGTCAAAGACGGAAATCGTACTGTCGAGTACTCCGTTTACAGAGTTTCTGTAGGCATCAACGTCGCTCGATAGATAATCGTCTCTCACGAGATAAAATGATATGAGCTCGTTTTGGTACGGGATCCTCGTCGTTCCTTGCAGCCAAAGATTACAAACACCCTCGCTCTCGCTTTCCTTAAACTGCCGCAAAAGCTCATCTGTGCAAAGCTTAAGACCGTAATTGTCCTCTGCCAAAAGCTCAATTACTCCGTTTTCGCCCGCAGCTACCGTTGCCGTCGACGAAACGGGAGAAATCTTTGTCAGCGAGCTTTTTCCAACACAAATAAACTTAGCCGCCTCGCTTACCTCGGAGTCACTTACAACGGGCAAGGAATAGCCCGCGTATTCTTCAAGCGACTTCCTTAAATATTCGGCAATACTCTTTTCAAATAGCTTGTTATTTTTAGGATAAACAATAACGTACTCACTTAAAGGAAATCCGCAAAGCGTAGCAGAATTTATCTCATAATCCGAGGATACTGAAAATGGCTTCGTCGTATTTATGTAAACTGTCGATACCTTTTCGGAATCTATACCGTCAGCAAGCTCCGCCACCGCCCTCGAAAGAAGCTCGTCGCTATGTCCGCCTACCGTTACGGCTCCGTCATAATACTCGTATCCGTAATCGCAAGTCCTCAAACCTTTCATATACCGTTGGCTTTTCTCTCTGTCAGTTGCACCTATAAGTATCTCAAAATTTGAGCTTTTAGTCTTTAATTCACTATCGTAATATACCTTCACGTCATAGCCGACGTTTTTCGACATAACACCCGAAAGTAAAACGGCACTGTTAAAAATATCAGCACCGCAATTTACAGGAATTATTATAACGTACGTTTTTTTGGAGTCGAGTGCCTCAAGCTCCTCTTGCTTTGACACCATCTCCTCATATATTGAAATTGCCTCGTAAAGGTCGTCAAAGTTTTCAGTCTCACCCTTTTGGCAGGAAGACAGCGGCAAAACGACAACAACGAGCAATATCACCGACACGAGCGATAACAATTTTATTTTCATATATTTATTAGCCAAATCTTTCATCGATTTTTCTGGGGATTTCACGTCCGTTGCCTATCTCGCTTATACGCTTCACAAAAGCCTCAGCCTCTTCCTCAAGCACGGCAAAACGAAGGGTAACAAACTCACCGAACTCGGTGTTTTCTTCCCTTATCCCTGCCCTCGACATCTCAAAAAGATACTTTTGATAATTCTGATAGCTACACTCAAGTTCATATACAAAATGCTTTCGATAGGTAATGATCTCTGCTGCACGGAGAGCAATTGCCGCACCGTGAGAGTATGCCCTTACAAGTCCGCCCGCACCGAGAAGAATACCGCCGAAATAACGGGTAACAACCACGCAAACGTCGGTAACACCGCTTTTGTTTATCGTCTCAAGCACGGGAATCCCGCCCGTGCCCTGTGGCTCTCCATCGTCGGAGTAACGCATAACAGGGGCACTCGAGAGAACGTAGGCATAAACGTTGTGCCTTGCATCGTAGTACTTTTTCTTTACCGACTTAACGAAGTCAAGAGCCTCTTCCTCGGTCGTAATATGCTTTGCGTGACCGATAAAGACCGAGCGTTTTTCCTCAAACTCGTCACTTCCCTCGCCGCGAACAGTCGTATAAAGTGCCGCCTCTGCCATTCTCTCACCTCCTACAAAATCATATCTTTCCCTGAAATTTTATCATAGCTATAAAATTTTGTCAATACTCCTCTTTTTCCTCGGGTATATCGGTATATTTGCGAAGCATTCCGACGGTTTTCGCGTCTGCCATAGCGGTAACGACTATTGCCTCTGCACCGTATTCCACGTCCTGAACAGTGGCGTTCTTATAAAGGATATTGAGAGCCCCCGCCTCACTGTTTGGAATAGTGAAGGTGACCACCCTCTTTGAGTTCATAATAAGCTCCTCAATCTTTGAAACGAGAAGCTCTATTCCCTGTCCCGTAGCGGCAGAAATATACGCAACGTTCTCTCTTGCCGCACTTCTGCCGAGGTCGGCAAACTCAAATATTCCTCTGTCACACTTGTTAAAGACGTAGATAATATCCTTGCCAGATGCACCAAGCTCTACAAGCAGTTCTTCCGTGACCTTTATCTGACTTTCCGCTTCGCTGTCCGACGCATCGATAACTATCATAAGAATATCGGCATAGCAAGCCTCTTCGAGCGTCGAGCGGAAGGCACTTATGAGGTGGTGAGGAAGCTTTTTTATAAATCCTACCGTATCGGTAAGAAGAACACTCTCACCACATGGAAGCTCGAACTTCCTTGTCGTGGGATCAAGTGTTGCAAAAAGCTTGTCCTCAGCAAGAATACCCGCGTCGGTTAGACGGTTGAGAAGTGTCGATTTTCCCGCATTGGTATATCCTACGATGGCTATTTTTCTAAGCCCGCTTCGGTCTCTTGCCACACGCATCGTCTTGCGGTTCTTTTCCATCTCAGCTATCTGCTCTTCAAGTGCGTGAATACGCCTTGCAATATGTCTCTTATCAGTTTCAAGCTTTGTTTCTCCGGGACCTCTCGTGCCTATTCCACCGCCAAGACGTGAAAGCTCGAGGCCCTTGCCGTAAAGTCTCGGTGCGGTATATTTGAGCTGTGCAAGCTCGACCTGAAGCTTTCCCTCACCTGTAACCGCGTGAAGTGCAAAAATATCGAGAATAAGCATAGAACGGTCAATTACCTCAGGACCGCCGAGGGCGTCCTCGAGATTTCTTATCTGCGAGGGCGAAAGGTCGCCGTCAAAGATAACTATATCGACGTCATTATTCTGGCAAAGATAACCAAGCTCTGCCACTTTGCCGCTACCGATCATTGTGCGTGGATCGGGTGTTTCCTTATTCTGAATAAGCTTTACGACCGTATCGGCACCCGCAGTGTCGGCAAGTCGCTCAAGCTCCTCGAGAGAGACGGCTACCTCTTCGGCACTCTCACCTCTGCCCGCCATACCGACAAGTGCCGCACGACCTCTTTTTATATCCTTTTGAATATCCATAAAAATCCTCACTAAACAAAATGGGGTAAGTGCACGACACTTACCCCTCTTTTTTGAAAGTTCTCTTTCTTGAATTACTTCTTGAAGTTTTCAAGTCTCTTCTTGAACTTGTCAACACGTCCACCAGCATCAACAAACTTCTGCTTACCTGTGAAGAAGGGATGACACTTGGAACAAATTTCAACTTTCATTTCGCCGCCCTTGGTGGACTTTGTGGTAACTGTTTCACCACACGCGCACTTGATTACGCACTCTTCGTAATTAGGATGGATACCTGTTTTCATTATTATTCTCCTCGCTTATTTAAATTCGATGTTCTTTGACATCGGTTCACGAACGGAGCTATTATATCACACTCTTTTTCATTTTGCAAGTCTTTTTTTAAAATTTTGTTACAATTTCCTCTTTTAGCTGTGAAATTATCTTTTTTTCAAGCCTTGAAATGTAGGATTGAGAGATGCCGAGACGGTCTGCAACTTCCTTTTGAGTGAGCTCACGCTCGCCGTTCATACCGTACCGAAGCTCGATTATTTCCCTTTCTCTCTCACCGAGCGAGGCAACGGCTCTGCGTATCATAGCCCGCTCCTCGAGCTGCTCTATCTCAAAAAGAACGCTGTCCTCATCGCTTCCGAGAACGTCAGAGAGTAAAAGCTCGTTGCCGTCCCAATCGGTGTTAAGCGGCTCGTCGATAGAGACCTCACACCTCGTACCCGAATTCTTGCGGATATACATAAGGATTTCATTCTCTATGCACCGCGAGGCATATGTGGCAAGCTTTATATTTTTGTCAGCCTTAAAGGTGTTTATCGCCTTGACAAGCCCGATAGTTCCTATTGAAATAAGGTCCTCGAGCCCCGTGCCTACGTTTTCAAATCTTTTGGCGATATATACGACAAGCCGCAGATTTCGCTCTATAAGTATCTGCCTTGCCCCCTCGTCATATTCAAGGCGTGAAAGCACCTCGTTCTCCTCTTCTCTCGTAAGCGGTGCCGGAAGCGTCTCGGGACCGTTTATGTAAAAGATTCCTTTTTTCGAGGAAGGTCGAAAGAAGATTTTTGCAACAAATCTTCGTATCTTAAAAAGTATAAGATTTATGTAAATTCTCATAAAATTTCCGCCTTTCTGCTTTATATAAATTGGTATTTATCGAACGGATTGGGAAAAGGATTAAAAAGTTTTGGTCGAGCTTTTTCAAAAGCTCGCGGAGCTCGAGGCGGAGCCTCGTAAAAACGGCACTTTCTTTTGCTTAGCTTTTCTTTGTGCCTCTTTCCGCAAAGAAAAGCGGCTAACGGTATAGTTAGTTTATGTTTAGTAAGGGGAACCCCCTCGTGTGTGTTCCCCTCTTTCGCCCAAAGGGCGTAATTCACCCTTCGTGGCGTTTCGAACGATAGGGGAGTTTCGCTCGTTGCGACGAGCGACCAACGCTACGCGCGTTGGATTGCGGTCTCTTTTTAGAAAAATAACTCCGCTACGCTTCGTCACACGAACTGATGTTCGTGTTCGAGACGCAAAAACTTTTAA
>JAFVSI010000014.1 GCA_017503865.1 Clostridia bacterium
ACCCTCGTTACACTGTCCGCGATAACGGCAGTCAGCCATCTTGTGGAATTTTACAGGCTCTATGTCCTTTACGGGTATGTACTCACCGTCAACACCTGCAAAGAGCCAACGGCAGCCGTTTATCGTGAGATAACGGTAAACTGCAAGAAGCACGCTTCGATAGTTGTCACCCGCAATAATACCGCCATTTTCGTCGGTATCAATGTGAAGTATATCATCAAGCTCAACGTCGGGTGCCTCGCTTACGTCAAGACCGAAGTCCTGCATAAGACCAAGACGGAATCCGTCGGTTGCCGAGGGGTTATATTCAATAGAAATCTCACCGCAACGTGGCATCATCATTCGAAGATATTTTTTAAGCTCCGTCGCCGCAAAATCGACTACGGGACTTGAGGTTATCTTGTAAATTTTATACATAGCAGAGTCTCCTTTTTTGATTTTACCACCATTATATACCTTTCAAAGCGATTCGTCAATAAATATTTCAAAACAACTTGATTGTTTCAAAACACGATTGTATAACAGTCTTGTGCTTTTACTGCCTTCAAATTTTGCAAACGAAGTTTCTACCTTTAGGTAATTTATAGGTACGTTCGTTTTTCGGCGGGAGCAAGCCCCCGCCGAAAAACACAAACTAACTTCCCGACAAATACCACTTATTTACGTGTTGAATATAATTCAACCTCTTGGTATCTCTACGCTGATTTCTTTAATTTCTACGTGTGCCTCGCCCTCAGGCATAATAAAGACGAAGGTAGCATAGGAGAAATCGCCGCCGGTCATTACCGCCTTTTCCCCATTCACACTTACCTCGTAATACTGCTCGAAAACCGTTTCGAGCTTAAGCTCTACCCTCTCGCCCGCACGGTACTTTGTATTCAAGTCAAAATCATCTGCAAGCGAATACGTTTGATTAAAGGTAAGCGAATAATAGCCCTTACCAAGCTCCCTTGCAGGAACAATGAGTCTGAATATCTGTTCATACTGACTTATCCAATAAGTATCGGCATCGGGATTTGTATTTCGGCTGTCGGTATTTTCCGAAAAGACCACAACGTACTCACCCACAGGCAAAAGATGTAAGCCTTCAAAAGAGGTTTGTTCGTATTCATTATAGTCAAGCGGATTCGTCTTATATATTCTCGGTGAAGAGATTTTTGAATCCTTAGGCGGCGTTAAAGTCACCTCGCCATTTGCAACGATAGTAGGCAACTCCGAGAGTTTTGTTTTAGGATTCGAAAAAATCCGATAAGCACCGTCTCCGTCACCGCAAAGCAAGGGTGTGCCGTCCTTGGCAAACTCGTTTGTATAGACGAGCGTTCTGATGGGATTTATACTATCCTCGCCACAGCTTATAACTGCCGAGCTGTAACCATACTCATCATTCTCGTTTTGTGCCGTCGCGTCGGAAATCGAAAGAACATCGAGAAATTCACGTGTCTCGTCACCGTAGAACAAGGTAACGTCATAATAACCTATCCTTGCGTCATCGGGGATAAGAAAAGTATATACCTCGCTTCCACTCTCGCCGTTTTTCACGCTTTTACTTTTGACATCCTCAGGCAATACGATAGGGTCACATTCAAGATAGTACTCTTCTCCGTCCGAATTGTTATAAAGACTTATCAAAGGAATAAAATCATTCCCCGAGCAACCCATATATCTGTACGTTTTTCCCGAAACGTTCGTCAACACAGCCTTGATTTCAATAGTTTCGCCACGCAAATATTCTTTCTTTCCGACTAAAAGCCCAAAGGAAAAATTCACAACGTCACCATTGGGGTAGGTGCAACCCGAAAAGACAGGCACGCAAAGAAGTACCGCAAGAAAAATTGCTAACAGTTTCTTCATATAGACGTCTCCTTTCATTTTTGGTTAATGTCTATTCGGAGCTTCGTATTATCTGCCAAAATCGTTATATAGTAATTGAAATTTGACCAGCCGCCAAAGCTAAATTCGACGGTTTCAGTCTGCCCTGCCTTAAAGGCAACATCTTTCGTATCTCCCATAGCAAGATTGTCACTACTCGCTTGGGACCCTATTCTTACACTGCACGTTTGGTCTATATCCGACAAAAGCTCGAGAGTTATCTTATTCGTCGGTTCAAGGCCCTCGCCAATCTCTATCTTTTTTATCTTTACGTCAACTGTCGAATAAGCATCGTAAACGTTTTTTGTATCAAGTGTCTCGGTTGCGATATTATAGCTTCCTATGTAAAAATCGTAGGGGTGATATTGGTAAGCTTTATACACAAGAGTTATAAATTCTTGTGAAGCATCAAGAACGTATCCCTTGCCAAGATGCTCGTCAACTCGGCAAATCTCATGCGTATCCGGGTCTATGCGATATATTTTTGAACCGACCTCAAACCAAAGAATACCGTACTTGACGAGATGGTCGTCCACAGCTTCCTCAAGCGGTTTATTTGATATTTTCGGCACTGTCTCACCCGTCTCTTTCATTTTTTCGAGTTCGTCAATAATTGAATAGGCTATATCGCAATCAGAGACAATCTTGGCAGAAAGTCCCCAACCACCATAGTCGTTATGCAAAAACTTAACTGCGGTATAAAACTCCACCCACGTATTATACGTCTTTCCGTCACCTAAGAAAAAGTCACTGCGAAGTCTGTATTTTCCGTCAGCCGAGAGCTCAAAGTACTCAAGAGAATACGTTTCTTCATTTTCTCCGTGAGGTCGAAGCAACAGTCCAATATCAGTAACAAAAAAATCCTCTGACAGAACGCTCTCCCACTCGCCCGACTCTTCGTTGTATCTCTCAATGTAATAATATTCACCGTATATTACGTCTTTCGCAGTGTCATTATGCCATACTACCTTGATCTCACTCTTTGAAACCGAACCGAGAGTCAAATATACTCCCTCATATTCGGTATGTATATTTTCGTCACCCGAGCTTTTATTTTCGGAGCAACCGAAAAAAGCTACTAAAACGAGCAATATGCACATCAAAAACGATAAAATTCTTTTCATAAACATATCTCCTTTATACAGTCTTCTTTTAATTATACCATAAACCATACTCTTTGTAAAGCGGTAGGGGAGGGGCTTGCTCCTCCCGTTTTTCTATCAAAGTCATGACCACCAGCCGTGCTGGTGGCTTGCGATAGCCCCCTTGGGGCATTCCACACGCTGAAGCCTATAGGCTCGTCGAAAAAAACGCCACTTGCGGTAATTGCCCTACCACTATTGAAATAGTAAATATCTATAGC